>RXJV01000023.1 GCA_003963075.1 Burkholderiales bacterium | reverse complement strand
TCATGGCCGTCACCGTCGAAACCCTCGAAAAGCTGGAACGCCGCATCACCCTGCACGTGGCGGCCGCTGACATCAACAGCGAAGTCGAAGCCCGTTTGAAGAAGCTGGCCCGCACCGTCAAGGCCGACGGCTTCCGCCCCGGCAAGGTGCCGATGAACGTCGTCGCCCAGCGCTACGGCTATTCGGTGCAATACGAAGTCGTCAACGACAAGCTGGGTGCCGCTTTCAACAACGCCGCCAACGAAGCCCAGCTGCGCGTGGCCGGCCTGCCGCGCATCGAGCAGAAGAACGAGGCGCCCGAGGGCCAAATGGCTTTCGATGCCACCTTCGAGGTCTACCCCGAGGTCAAGATCGGCGACCTGGCCGCCGCCGAGGTCGAGCGCGTCACCAGCGACGTGACCGAGGAAGCCATCGACAAGACCGTCGAGATCCTGCGCAAGCAGCGCCGCAGCTTCGCCCAGCGCGCCGCTGCCGACGTGGCCCAGGCCGGTGACCGCGTCACCATCGACTTCGAAGGCAAGATCGACGGCGAGCCCTTCCAGGGCGGCAAGGCCGAAGGCTTCCAGTTCCTGATCGGCGAAGGCCAGATGCTGGAGCAGTTCGACGCTGCCGTGCGCGGCATGAAGGCTGGCGAGAGCAAGACCTTCCCGCTGCAGTTCCCCGAGGACTACCACGGCAAGGACGTGGCCGGCAAGGAAGCCGACTTCCTCGTCACCGTCAAGAAGATCGAGGCGCAGCACCTGCCCGAAGTGAACGAGGCCTTTGCGAAGTCACTGGGCATCAAGGACGCGACCGTCGAGGCCCTGCGCGCTGACATCAAGAAGAACCTCGAGCGCGAGGTGAAGTTCCGCGTGCTGGCCCGCAACAAGGCCGCCGTGATGGACGCCCTGGTGGCCGTCTCCGAGCTCGACGTGCCCAACGCGCTGGTGCAAGGCGAGGCCGAGCGCATGGTGGCCGCAGCCCGTGAGGACCTGAAGAAGCGCGGCGTCAAGGATGCCGACAAGGCCGAGATCCCGGCCGACATCTTCAAGCCGCAGGCCGAGCGTCGGGTGCGCCTGGGCCTGGTCGTGGCCGAGCTGGTGCGTGCCAACAACCTGCAGGCCAAACCGGCCCAGCTGCAGGCGCACATCGAAGAGCTGTCGCAGAGCTATGAGAAGCCCGCCGAAGTGATGCGCTGGTACCTCAGCGACCGTGAGCGCATGGCCGAGGTCGAGGCCGTCGTGGTCGAGAACAACGTCACGGAATTCGTGCTGGCCTCGGCCAAGGTGACGGACAAGTCCCTGCCCTTCGATGAGTTGATGGCCGCTGCCAACTGAGTGGCCTTCGCCTCCCAAAGGCGCCGTGCCGCAAGGCCGGCGCCTTTTTGCTTGCGTGGCCATAATTCGGCCCCATATCGCCGACAAGACACTTCTTCAAGGAACTGAATGAGCGCGCTCGAAACCAGCAACCTGGGCATGGTGCCCATCGTCATCGAACAGTCGGGTCGCGGTGAGCGTGCCTACGACATCTACTCGCGCCTGCTGCGCGAGCGCATCGTCTTCCTGGTGGGGCCGGTCAATGATGCGGTGGCCAATCTGGTTGTCGCGCAGCTGCTGTTCCTGGAGAGCGAGAACCCGGACAAGGAGATCTCGCTGTACATCAACAGCCCGGGCGGCAGCGTGTCGGCTGGCATGTCGATCTTCGACACGATGAACTTCATCAAGCCCGAGGTGTCGACGCTGTGTATGGGCATGGCAGCCAGCATGGGCGCTTTCCTGCTGGCTTCCGGCGCCAAGGGCAAGCGCTTTGCTTTGCCCAACGCCAAGGTGATGATCCACCAGCCCCTGGGCGGCGCTCAGGGCCAGGCGACCGATATCGAGATCCATGCCCGTGAAATCCTGAAGACGCGTGACGCGCTGAACCGCATCCTGGCCGAGCGCAGCGGCCAAAGCCTGGAGAAAATCCAGGCGGATACCGAACGCGATTACTTCATGTCGGCCACTGAGGCCGAGGCGTACGGCCTGATCGACCAGGTGCTGGAACACCGTCCCTGAATCGGGCGGGGCGATTCCCGCCCCGGATTCAAGAAGAAATCGGGGCCCTAATCCCCACAGGGGCCCCGAGATCGTTTGCACTATCATCATTTGGGCATTCCGCCCCTCTTCCCCGAGCAGACCCATGGCCGAGAAAAAAGGCAACTCCAGCGAAAAAGTTCTGTACTGCTCGTTTTGCGGCAAGAGCCAGCACGAGGTCAAGAAGCTGATCGCCGGCCCTTCGGTCTTCATCTGCGACGAGTGCATCGAGCTTTGCAACGACATCGTCCGCGACGAGATCCCGGCGCCCGCGCCGAGCGCTCGCGCCGGCAAGGCCGACCTGCCGGTGCCCAGCGAGATCAAGGCCAGCCTGGACCAGTACGTCATCGGCCAGGATGTGGCCAAGCGCACGCTGGCCGTGGCGGTCTACAACCACTACAAGCGCCTGCGCCACATGGCCACGGCCAAGGACTCGGTGGAGCTGTCCAAGAGCAATATCCTGCTCATCGGCCCGACCGGATCCGGCAAGACGCTGCTGGCGCAGACGCTGGCTCGCCTGCTGAACGTGCCCTTCGTGATCGCCGATGCGACGACACTGACCGAAGCCGGCTACGTGGGCGAGGACGTCGAGAACATCATCCAGAAGCTGCTGCAGAACTGCAATTACGACGTCGAGCGGGCGCAGCGCGGCATCGTCTATATCGACGAGATCGACAAGATCTCGCGCAAGGCCGATAACCCGTCAATCACGCGGGACGTGTCGGGCGAGGGCGTGCAGCAGGCGCTGCTCAAGCTCGTCGAAGGCACGATGGCGTCGGTGCCGCCGCAGGGCGGACGCAAGCACCCCAACCAGGACTTCCTGCAGATCGACACGACCAACATCCTGTTCATCTGCGGTGGCGCCTTCGATGGCCTGGAAAAGGTCATCCAGAACCGTAGCGAGAAGTCGGGCATCGGCTTCGGCGCCACCGTGAAGAGCAAGTCCGACAAGAAGGTCGGCGAGGTCTTCCGCGAGTGCGAGCCCGAGGACATCATCAAGTTCGGCCTCATCCCTGAGCTGGTCGGCCGCCTGCCGGTCGTTGCGACCCTCGGCGAGTTGACCGAGGACGCGCTGGTCCAGATCCTGACCGAGCCCAAGAACGCGCTGGTCAAGCAGTACCAGCAACTGTTCGAGATGGATGGTGTCGAGCTCGAGATCCGCAAGCCGGCACTCGCCGCTATCGCCCGCAAGGCCCTGGCCCGCAAGACCGGCGCCCGTGGCTTGCGCTCCATCATGGAGCAGGCCCTGATCGACACCATGTTCGACCTGCCGGCGCTCGATGGCGTCGAAAAGGTCGTGCTCGACGAGCACAACATCGAGGACGCGACCTCGCGCCCCTTGCTGGTCTATCGCGAGCAAGCCAAGGCCAGTGCCTGATCTGGCCCAGAGCCCTCAACTTGCAATCGCCCCCTCAGGCCCGATATCGGCCTGAGAAAGAGAGGTCTTCATGTCCGGACATCCCATCCTCCCCGCCGACCCGATCACGCTGCCGCTGCTGCCGCTGCGTGACGTGGTCGTGTTCCCGCACATGGTCATCCCGCTGTTCGTCGGGCGCCCCAAGTCCATCAAGGCCCTGGAAGCCGCGATGGAAGCCGGCCGCCAGATCATGTTGGTCGCCCAAAAGGCGGCCGGCAAGGACGAGCCCAAGCCCGAGGACATGTTCGAGGTCGGCTGCGTTTCCAGCATCCTGCAGATGCTCAAGCTGCCCGACGGCACCGTGAAGGTGCTGGTCGAGGGGCTGCAGCGTGCCACGACGATCTCGATCACGGAGCCCGGCGAGCATTTCGTGGCCGAAGTGGCGCCGATCCCGCCGGAGGCCGAGCATGCTCCCGAGGTCGAGGCCCTGCGTCGCGCCGTGACGCAGCAGTTCGATCAGTACGTCAAGCTCAACAAGAAGATTCCGCCCGAGATCCTGACGTCCATCGGTGGCATCGACGACCCCGGCCGTCTGGCCGACACCATCGCCGCCCACCTGCCGCTCAAGCTCGATGCCAAGCAGGCCGTGCTCGACCTGGCCGACGTCGCCAAGCGCCTGGAGAAGCTGCTCGACCTGCTCGAGCATGAGGTCGACATCCTGCAGGTGGAAAAGCGCATCCGCGGCCGCGTCAAGCGCCAGATGGAGAAGAGCCAGCGCGAGTACTACCTGAACGAACAGGTCAAGGCCATCCAGAAGGAACTCGGCGACGGTGAAGACGGCGCCGACATGGAGGAGCTCGAGAAGAAGATCCTCGCGGCCAAGATGCCCAAGGAGGCCCGCAAGAAGGCCGACGCCGAGCTCAAGAAGCTCAAGCTGATGTCGCCCATGTCCGCCGAGGCGACCGTGGTGCGCAACTACATCGACACCCTGGTCAACCTGCCCTGGAGCAAGAAGACCAAGATCAAGCACGAC
>RXJV01000061.1 GCA_003963075.1 Burkholderiales bacterium | reverse complement strand
TTTCCTTGCGGCCCCAGTCGGCCAGCGACAGGTCCTTGACGATGTGGGCGGGGAGGTTGGCGGTCATGTCGGCTCCTTCAGGGAATGAAGCCGCTGGCGACGGGACCGGGGGAGTTCATGCCTCACCCCGACCGATGGTCAGCGGGTGAGCGCGGTTGCAGGGGGTAAGACTCCGAGCCTGGCCTCAAAAGGTGTTGAGGTTGCAACGCTCCTCGGATGGTCCGAATTGTAGCCAGCCTCCCAAAGACCTTGGGTTCAACCCGAGCCGCCAGGGAGCACGCGGCTCAGGGGACAGGGAGAGCGGCCCACGGGGCACCCTCGTTTCAGTCGGCGTGGGGCGTGCGGGTGTCCTCCTCGGGCTGCCTATCCGTCCGCTGGGCGCTGGATACAGGGGCTTTCCGAGTGGACGCTTGAAGATTGGCTGTTAGCGTTTCGGCATCTTCAGTGGGAGATTGCATGTTTCACCGAACCCTTCTTGTGGCCCTGATGCTGTCGGCATCAGCGGCCATGCCAGCAGCGGCTCAGCCAGCCGTTGCGCCCGCCGCGTCCCTGGCTGAGAACCCTGACGTGCTGGCCGCCCAGCGCTTGTTCAGTGCCTGGCTTCTTGGCCAGATGGCTTACCGCGGGCTACCGGGCGTGGCGGTGGGTGTGGTGCACGACCAGCAGCTGGTTTGGTCCAAGGGTTTCGGCTTCGCCGACGTCGAAGCCAAAAAGCCCATGTCGGAGCAGACGAAGTTCCGCATTGCGTCCAACTCGAAGTTGTTCGCCGCCATTGCGATCTTGCAGTTGCGTGAAGCGGGCAAGCTCCGGCTGGATGATCCGGTCGTCAAGTACCTGCCGTGGTTCAAGCCGAAGCCGGCCGGGCAGGACGATGGCGCCATCACGATTGAGCAGTTGCTGTCGCACAGTTCTGGCCTGCAGCGTGAGGCCTCCGATCATTGGGCTAGCTTCAACTTTCCCACGGAGGCGGAACTGATCAAGCTGATGCCCGAGCGTCAGGCCGCCTTTCCGCCCCAGACGCGGTGGAAGTATTCGAATTTGGCCTATGCCGTCGCGGGTCAGGTGGTGGAGGCCATCACCGGTCAGCGGTGGGCCGACTACGTTCAGGCGAACATCCTTGCGCCGCTCAACATGACCAGCACCAGCATCGACAAGCCCGATCCTGAACTGGCTGTCCCCTATGCCAACCGCACGGCGGCCGGCACGCGTCGCATTCAGCCATTTGTCGACTCAAGGGGCATGGCATCGGCGACGGGCATGACCAGCAATGTTGTCGACTTGGCCAAGTTCATCTCCGCCCAATTCCGCCGCGGACCGGCTGGCGGAGCCAATGTGCTGTCGACCGGCTCGTGGCGGGAGGCGCTTCGCGTGCGGTCGGTGGAGGAGAACTGGGAGAGCGGCTCAGGCCTTGGTTTCGATCACGTCCGCGTCAAGGGGCGTACCTATGTGGGTCACAGCGGCGGCTTCCCGGGCAATTCAACGATGACTCGGGTGCAACTGGACGACAAGGTCGGCGTCGTGGTGCTCACCAACACCAACGACAGCTACCCCGGTGACATTGCCAACCAACTGCTCGCCACTGTTGGTGATGCCATCGCAAAGGCCGCAAAGCCCAAGCCCACAGTGGTCTGGGACGACGCCTGGGCCCGGTTTGCCGGCCTTTACCGCAACCCGTATGACGACAGCCTCACCGAAGTGGTGCTGCTCAACAAACAACTGGTGTTGTTGCCAGCCGGTGACGGGCCTGCGGAGACCCGAAGCGTGTTGGAGCCGCTCGGTGGTGGACGCTTCAAGCTGGTCTCGCCCGTCGGTGGTGGTCGGGTGGGCGAGCTCTATCACTTCGAGGAAAAGGACGGAAAGGTCACGCGGATGGTGATGGGTAACGGTGACGGTTGGGCAGTCCGCGTCGACCGGTATTGACTCGCTGGGCGGTCGGCCCAAGCTTGCGCGACCCCTTGGCCAGAAGCTGCCGGCGCAGCGTGCGGCAGCACCAGGTAGGCGGCAGGGCAGACCGCTGTAGCACCGTGGGGCCCAGTCACAGCATCGCGCTCAACCAGACGGCCGACCACGCCCAGCGCCTGGGCCTTCAGGCCTCCTCGGGCATTGCCGATCAAGGGCGAGGTCAGGTCGCTGACCATCTCGGGGCAGGTGCGGCCAGCCGCGCCGTCGGAAGCTGTGGGTTCAGCCGCCTTCGCTGCCCATGACCGGCGCGCCTCGTGCAATCCCGACGGCCCTCTGACCACCAAGTCCGGGCCTCCGCGCGGCTGGGCTCAGCGCGGGTCGAACACCAGGCGCATCCAACGCGCCAGCGGCTGGCCCGGGCGCAGGATGCAGCCCTGCTCGCGCCAGAGTGGGTGGTTGGGCGCATCAGGGAAGAACTGCGGCTCCAGCGCGATGCCGGCATGGCGGGCGAATGGGTGGCCGTCGCGGCCGCGTGATTGCTGCACATGGTTGCCGCTGTAGACCTGCAGGCCGGGGTAGTTGGTGCTGAGCTGCATGCCGAGGCGGCCGTCGCCCGACACCAGCGCCGCGGCGGCCTGTTCGCCGCCTGCGGCGGCGGGGTCGAGGGCAAAGCAGTGGTCGTAGCCGCCGCCAGCGAGCTGCTGCTGCTCGCCCTGGCCGAGGCCGTCGGCCAGGCGCCGGGGCTGGCGCAGGTCGAAGGGCGTGCCGTCCACCGCGGCGAGGTCGCCGGTTGGGATCATGCCGGCCCGCACGGGCAGCATCGCGGCGGCGGCAACCTGCAGCCGGTGCTCGAGGATGCTGGCGGCGTCGCCGTCGAGGTTGAAGTAGGGGTGGCTGGTCAGGCTGACCGGGCAGGGCGCGCTGACCCGGGCGCCGAAGCGCAGCGTCAGCGCCGGGCGGTCCGGGTCGAGGCGGTACTCGACCTCGGCGTCCAGTGCGCCGGGGTAGCCCTGGTCGCCGTCCGGCGAGTGCAGGGCGAGGCGCAGATGCAGGGCGCCGTGGTCGACGACGGTCCAGGTCCGGCGGTCGAAGCCCTCGGGCCCGCCGTGCAGCTGGTGGGCGCCCTCGTTGGCGAGCAGCGCGTGATGCCGGCCGTCGAGCATGAAGCCGGCGCTGGCCAGCCGGTTGGCATAGCGGCCGACGATGGCGCCGAAGTAGCCCGGCTCGTGTGCATGGTCGGCCGGCGTGGGATGACCGAGCAGCACCTCGCGCAAGTGGCCTTTGGGCATCGGCACGCGGCAGGACAGCCAGCGCGCGCCCAGCTCGCTGACCTGGATGTGCAGGCCTCCGGCCGTGCCGAGGGTGTAGACCACAGGGGCGGGCAGCACGGCAGGGTCGGGCATGGAGCGAGGTGGCAATAGAAAAGGTCACGCTACCATCATTCGCTGGCGTGCCACCCGGCAGCCGTCGCGATGCGCCGTTTCTCAAGCTTCCTTTCTGTTGACGCCGGGTGATTGCGCAACCATGCAGGTCAATGGGCCGGCGTCATGAAGGCCGGCTATAGCCCCGCCGCGGCGCCCGGCTGTTGCGGCGCGCCGGGGCCTGCCACGGCCGGGCCGCACAATCGGCAGCATGAGGGAGCGAGGTTTCGACGAGGACTCGGTGCGAGAGGGCGCGGCATGGGGCTGAACCTGGCCACTGCGGCGCGGCCCAGCGCGCGGCCCCGTGCTCGATCCCAGGCACGGCTGAACGGTGCGCTGCTGGTGTCTGTGCTGGCCCACGGGCTGCTGCTGAGCCTGACCTTCGGTACCGGCCGCGGCCTGCCGGGGCTGGAGCTGCCCTGGTCGACCTGGGACGCCGCGCCGGAGCTGCAGGTCGCGCTGCAGCCGGAGCCGGTGCCGGCGCCGCCACGGCCCACGCCGACACCAACACCGGCACCGGCACCGGCACCGGCGCGCAAGGCCGAGGCACCGCCGTCGGTCGAGGCCGCCGCGGTGCCGGCGCCGGTGCGGGCCGACGAGCCCGTCACGCGCAAGCTGATGTCCGGCGATGCGGCGCCCGAGGCCGCGCTGACGCCGCTGAGCCCGCCGCCGTTGCTGGTGGCCGAGCGCCCCACGGTGGCTGCCTGGGCCGTGGCGGCCGCGTCGGCGGTGCCGACGACCGCTGTCGCCACCCTGTCGGCGGCGTCCAGCCCGGGCGTTGAAGCGCTGCGGCGGCCGGGGGATGCATTGCGCACGCGTGATGACCGCGAGGCGCGTGAGCGGGCGGCTGCCCTGGCCCAGTTGGATGCGCCGAACGACGATGCCCAGCCCGTGCCCACCACGGCCGTGGCGGCGTTTGCGAGCGCGTCCAGCCCGGCGCTGGAGCGTCTGCGCCGCTCGGCCGACGCGCTGCGCAACGGCACCGACCGGGACCGCTCGACTGAGCTGGCCGGGCTCGACGCGGCGCGGCAGGATTCGCAGCAACGCGCCCAGCGCCTGGAGGCCGCGCGTGCCGAGGCCGCACGCCAGGCCGCAGCCCGGCTGGAGCTCGGACGCATCGAGTCGGCGCGGCTGGCCCAGGTGCAGGCCCAGGCCCAGGCCCAGGCCGAGGCCGAGGCGGAGCAGCGCGAGGCGCGCCTGCGCGCGATCGGCAAGCACCTCGACGAGGAGCGCGCCAAGCGCGATGCCGAGCGCCAGCGGCCGGACTGGGCGCCGGCGCGCCGAGGGCGGCTGTATTCGCGCATCGATGCCAACGAGGCGCTCACGCAATACGGTGAGCTCTGGTCGCGCAAGCTGGAGTTCAACCAGACCTTTGACATGGTCCGCGAGGCGGCGCGCCAGCCGCACACCGACCCTGTCGTCACGGTGGCGGTGCGCAGCGACGGCTCGGTGGAGTCGGTGACCTTTCTGCGCTCCAGCGGCGTGCCGGCCCTGGACGACGCGGTGCGGCGCGTCGTGCTGAGCCAGGAGCGCTACCCGCCTTTTCCGCCGGCCCTGCTGCGCGATTACGACGTAGTCGAAATCCGCCGCAGCTGGCATTTCGACAGCGCGATCCGGTTGAACTAGGGCCCGCGGCCGTCGCGAGAACCGGCCCTAGAACTCGCCGCGCACGGCCTGGTACAGGCGCTGGAAGCGCGCATGGCGCGGCCGCAGGGCGGCGGCGAGCGCGGCATCGGGCTCGGCGACACGGGCGATGGCGGGTGTGCGGCAGACCTCGTCAACCCGCCCGCCGCAGGCCAGCCAGGCCAGCCGCGCCGCGCCGAGGGCGCCCCCGGTCTCGGCGCCGACGCCGGTGACCAGGCGGGTGTTCAGCAGCGCGGCCAGCAGCTCGGCCCACCAGGCACTGCGCGCGCCGCCGCCCACCAGCCACAGGGCCCCGGCCGCGCTACCCTGTGGCTGCAAGGCCTGCCAGCCATCCAGCAGGCCGAAGCCGACGCCCTCCAGAACCGCGTAGCCCAGGGCCGCCGCGTCATGCGCGTGCGTGAGCCCGAAGAACACGCCCTGGGCCCGGGCGTCGTTGTGCGGCGTGCGTTCGCCGCTGAGATAGGGCAGGAAGAGGGGGGCCTGCTCACGCTGGGCCGGCGTGAGTGCCGCGACCTGCGCGATCAGCGTGGCCTCGTCCGGCTGGCCCAGCAACTGGGTGACCCAGCGCAGCGCACTGGCCGCGCTGAGCATCACGCTCATCTGGTGCCAGGTGTCGGGCAGTGCATGGCAGAAGGCATGCACCGCGCGGGCCGGGTTGGGGCTGAAGGCCTCGTTGCACAGAAAGATGACGCCCGAGGTGCCGAGCGAGAGGAAGCCCTGGCCCGGCTTCACCACGCCCATGCCGACCGCGCTCGCGGCGTTGTCGCCGCCGCCGCCGGCGATCGGGATGCCCCCAGCCGGGCTCTGAAGACCCCAGCGTGCCGCCAGCTCGGGCTTGAGCGTCGCGCTGACCTCGCTGCCCTCCACGAGCCGGGGCATCTGGGCCTCGGTCAGCCCGGTGAGGGCCAGCGCCTCGGGTGACCAGCGCCGCTGCGCCACGTCCAGCCACAGGGTGCCGGCCGCGTCGCTCATCTCGCTGACCGCCTCGCCGCTGAGCTGCAGCCGCAGCCAGTCCTTGGGCAGCAGCACCTTGGCGACGCGGCGGAACAGTTCGGGCTCTTGCTCGCGCATCCAGGCCAGCTTGGGCGCGGTGAAGCCCGGCATCGCGAGGTTGCCGGTGATGGCCGGCAGCCCGGGGCAGGCGGCCATCATCTGCTCGCACTGCGGGGCGCTGCGGCCGTCGTTCCACAGGATGGCCGGGCGCAGCACGGTGTCATCGCCGTCCAGCGTGACGGCGCCGTGCATCTGGCCGGACAGGCCGATGCCACGAACCCGCGCGAGCGCGGTGCCGTGCTCGGCCTTCAGCGCGGCCATGCCGGCCTCGAGTGCGGCCCACCAGTCGGCCGGCTGCTGCTCGCTCCACAGCGGTTGCGGGCGCTGCACGCTGAGCGGCACGCCGGTGGTGGCGACGATGCGGTGGCCCTCGTCGAGTAGCAGCAACTTGAGTTCGGAGGTGCCGAGGTCGATGCCGAGGAACATGATGTCTTGAATTCGGTGTTGGGCTTTCGGGCCGAGCGCCGGGCCGCCCCAAGCCGGCCCGTCAGGCAATGCGCTTGCGGCTCAATGCCGCAAGCATCGCCATCCCCGCGGGGGATCGATCAGCTCGCCCGTGTTCAGCAGGGTGAGCTGGGCGAGGGGTCAGACAAACGCGTTGACGATGTTCTCCAGGCGCTCCTGGCGGCCGGAGCGCGGCAGGGGCGCGATGCTGTGCGAGTGGACGATCTGGGCCAGTTCATCCAGGCTGGCGCCGCTTTGTATCTTCTGGCCCAGCTCGCCGCTCCAGCCGGCGTAGCGGTCGCTGACGACCTGCTCCAGCTGACCGCTCTCGTACAGCGCCGCCGCGGCCAGGAAGGCGCGGGCCATGGTGTCCATGCCGCCGATATGGCCTTCGAGCTGGTCGATCGGGTCGATGCTCTGGCGGCGCACCTTGGCATCGAAGTTGGTGCCACCGGTGGTGAAGCCGCCGGCGCGGATGATCTCCAGCATGGCGGGCACCAGCTGCACATGGTTGTTGGGGAACTGGTCGGTGTCCCAGCCCAGCTGCTCATCGCCGCGGTTGGCGTCGATGGAGCCGAAGATGCCCAGAGCGCAGGCGGTGGCCACCTCGTGCTCGAAGCTGTGGCCGGCCAGCGTCGCGTGGTTGACCTCGATATTGACCTTGACCTCGTGCTCCAGGCCATAGGTCTTCAGAAAGCCGTAGACCGTGGCGCTGTCGTAGTCGTACTGGTGCTTGGTGGGCTCCTGCGGCTTGGGCTCGATCAGGATGGTGCCCTTGAAGCCGATCTTGTGCTTGTGCTCGACGACACTGGTTAGGAAGCGGCCGTAGTGCGCCAGCTCGCGCTTGAGGTCGGTGTTCAGCAGGGTTTCGTAGCCCTCGCGGCCGCCCCAGAGCACGTAGTTGGCGCCGCCCAGGCGATGGGTCCACTCCAGCACATGCTTGACCTGCGCGGCGGCGTAGGCGTAGACGGCGGGGTCGGGGTTGGTGGCCGCGCCGCTCATGTAGCGGCCGTGCGAGAACAGGTTGGCCGTGCCCCACAGCAGCTGCACCTTGCCGTCCTGCATCTTGCGTGCGGCGGCTTCCAGCAGGCCGTCGAGGAGGCGGTTGGATTCGGCCAGCGTCGCGCCCTCGGGCGCCACGTCGCGGTCGTGGAAGCACCAATAGGGCAGGCCGAGCTTGCCGAAGAAGTCGAAGGCGGCGTCCAGCTTCAGGTGGGCGGCCTTGACCGGGTCGGGTTCGCTGAACCAGGGGCGCGGGAACACCGTGTTGCCGAGACCGAAAACATCCTCGCCGCGCCAGCAGAAGTTGTGCCAGTAGCAGACGGCCGGGCGCAGGTGCTCGGCCAGGGTCTTGCCGAGCACGACACGGCTCGCGTCGTACCAGCGGTAGGCCAGCGGGTGGGTGGACTGCGGGCCTTCGTAGCGGACGGTGGGCAGATCGGCGTAGACGGTCGTGGCGGTGCTCATGGCGTTTCCTTGCGGCGGGTCGGGTGGGGTGGCAGCGGGTCAGGCAGCGGCGCTCGCCTGGCCGGCCTTCAGGCGGCGTGCGTTCAGTTCGTCGGCCATTTGCAGCGTGGTGCGCTGGTCGAGCCGGCAGGCCAGCAGGCACAGGGTGCAGGCCGCGAACAGCGCGCCGACGCCGAAGCTGGACATGAAGCGGTAGCCGTCGATCGCGTGGGGCGCCGCGGGCTGCTGGGTGTCGTAGCCAAACAAGCCGCTCAGCGCCCACAGCAGGCCGGCCGAGCCCAGCGCCAGGCCCGACTTCAGCGCAAAGCCGATGGTCGCGAACACCATGCCGGTGAAGCGCCGGCCGGTCTGCCATTCGGAGTAGTCGGCGGCATCGGCGTACAGGGCCCACATGACGGCGATGGTGGGTGCGTACACCACCGAGCCCAGCATGGCCAGACCGAGCAGGCTCCACACCGCGTCCGGCGGGGCCGCATAGAGGGCGCAGGCCTGCACCGCAGACAGCGCGAAGCCGACCAGGGCCACCCGGCGCTTGCCGTAGCGGGCCGACAACCCGGACGACAGCATGATCACGACCAGGGTCGTCGCGAAGCCCGCCATGTTGACCAGGCTGTTGTAGACGTCGGCCACATTGGAGCTCGCGAGTGAATCGCGCCTGCCGTGCACGATGTAGCCGAGGGCATCGGCGAGGCTGCCGGTGCCGCCGGGCTCGGGCGTGGTCAGGCCGAGGGCGGCGAGGAAGTCGAACATCGCGGCCTTGTCGACGTAGTGGTGGTAGTAGTTGTAGTGCGCGCCGCCGCGCATCGACAGCATGCCGAAGTTGAAGACGGTATAAGCCACCAGCGCGATCCACGGGCGGTTCTTCAGCAGGTCGACGAAGTCCTGCCAGGGCGAGGAGGGCTCCTCCACCAGCGGGCGGATGCGCTCCGTCGTCGTGAAGAAGGTCACCAGGAACAGCACGAGGCAGAGCACCGCCCAGATCGTCATCGTGACCTGCCAGCCGTGGGCCCGGTCATGGCCCTGGGCGAACTTGGCGACCAGCGGCAGCGTGAAGCCGCCGACGATGAACTGCGCGACATTGACCGACACGAAGCGGTAGCTGTTGAGCTGGGTGCGCTCGTTCAGGTCGCCCGTCATCACGCCGCCGAGCGCCGAGTAGGGCATGTTGTTCATCGAGTAGAGCGTCATCAGCAGCGTGTTGGTGATGCCGGCATACGCGATGACCATGCCGGTGCTCCAGCCCCAGGCCGGGTCGGGCGTCGTGTAGGCCAGCACCATGACGACGGCCCAAGGCACGGCCGTCCACAGCACCCAGGGCCGGAACTTGCCCCAGCGGGTGTGGGTGCGGTCGGCCAGCACGCCCATCACCGGGTCGAAGACGGCATCCCACAGGCGCGGCCACAGCAGGATGGCGGCGGCCGTGTTGGCGGACAGGCCGAACACGTCGGTGTAGAAGTTGAGCTGGAACAGCACCATCGACATGAAGACGAAGTTGGCTGCGGCATCGCCCGCGCTGTAGCCGGCTTTCTCCAGAAAGGACAGGGGCGGGTGGACGGCCATCGGCTGGTCTCGTGTCGTCGTGGTTGGCGTGCGGCGTCAGGCCAGCGGCTGGTAGCTGAAATGATCGAAATCGGCCGCGAGCCGGGTGCCGGCCAGGTCCTGGCAGGCCAGGCCGATGAAGTTGCCGGTGAAGCCGAAGCTGCGCGCGAACTCGCCCTCGAAGTGGGTCGCGTATTCGTCGCTGAGCATGGCCGTGTCCAGCAGCGGGCCGAGGCCCTGCCAGGCCGCGCTGCCCTGCCGGTACTGGAACTGGTAGCGGTCGTGGCGAAACTCCACCGCCAGGTCCACCGGCCCGTCGGCGAGCACGGCCGGCGCCACCGGCTCGGTCAGCGCGCCGCGGCGGTTGACCGTCAGGCGCAGCACGCGCCGGCCGGAGTCGACATCACGGCTGATGTGCAGGTAGGCATGGTTGCTGGTGTTGTAGTAGGCGACCAGCCCCGCCATCTGTTGGAAGTGCTCGGGCACGAAGTCCACGCGGGTGTCGACGCGGCAGTTGAAATGCTGCTGGCGGCGCGCGACGAGGCTTTGTTCGAAGGTGCTCATCAGCGACTCGCGGCCCTTCAGGCGCAGCCAGCCGGGGCGTTCGGTCAGCGACAGCCAGCGTTCATCGACCGGCACGCGCAGCGAGTTCAGGTGCGGGTTCAGCGTGGCGGCGTCGAAGTCATCGCGAGCCGGCTCGGCCGGGAAGGGATGCTCGGGCAGGCCGCTGTCGGCCACCTGCAGCCGCGGCGCATTGCCGCCGCCATCGAGCTCGGGCCAGTCGTCATCGCGCCAGACGATGCGCTGCAGGCTGGTCTCGCGGCCGAGCGGGCAGTGCAGGTTGCGGTAGACGCCGTTCTGCGCACCAGCATGCGGGCCGCTCCACTCCAGCGGCCGGCCGCCCAGGTGGGCGAGGTACCAGTCGCCCCGCGCGGTCTGCACGAGGCTGGCATGGCCGCTGCGCTGCAGGCCGTCGGTGGGCTGCTGCCAGGCGGTCAGCAGCGGGTTGCCGGGCAGGGTCTCGTAGGGGCCGTCGATCCGACGCGAGCGGGCCAGCGTGACGGCATGCTCGTAGAAGGTGCCGCCTTCGGCCGTGAGCAGGTAGTACCAGCCGTTGCGGCGGTAGAGGTGCGGGCCCTCGACGACGCCCAGCCGCGTGCCGGCGTAGATGTTCTTCACGGGCCCGACGAGGCGGCCGGCTTGCGCGTCGTATTCCTGCAGCAGGATGCCGTTGAAGTTGTGCTTGCCCGGCTGGTGGATCCATTGCTGGTTGAGCAACCAGTGGCGGCCATCGTCGTCGTGGAAGAGGCTGGGGTCGAAGCCCGAGCTGTTCAGGTCAATCGGCTCACTCCACGGCCCGTCGATGCTGGGCGCGGTGACGAGGTGGTTGTGCACATCCTTGTAGGCGCCGTAGAGCGAGCGCACATCGGAATAGATCAGCCAGAACCGGCCGTCCGCGTAGCTCAGGCAGGGCGCCCAGACGCCGGCCGAGTCCGGGTGGCCGAGCAGGTCGAGCTGGCTGGTGCGCGTGACCGCGTAGCTGTGGTGGCGCCAGTGCTTCAGGTCGCGCGAGTGGTGGATGCGCACCGCCGGCCACCACTCGAAGGTGGAGGTGGCGATGTAGTAGTCGTCCACGCCGTCGGCGCCGGGCACGCGGCAGATCGACGGGTCGGCGTGGAAGCCCGGCAGGATGGGGTTGGTGATCATGGGGCCGGCAGTCGCGGCGACTGCGGGGTTGGCGTGATGGGTGGAAGTAAATGTAGCGCTACCATTTGGCTTCAAGCAAGCGTGCAAACGTCAGTGATTGCACCTTTGAGTGGCGGCACATGAAAAAATGGTTGCGCAATCAGACAGTGCCTTCCCGATGGCCGGCTACAGTGATGGCAACAACCGCCGAGAACTCCCTTTGAAGCCATCCGCTCGCGCCGGGCGCAGCCCTAAGGTCGCCACCATCGCCGACGTCGCGCAACTCGCCGGCGTGTCCCCCATGACCGTGTCGCGGGTCATCAACGGCGAGCAGAACGTGCGCCCAGGCACGCGCGAGAAGGTGCAGGCCGCGGTTGCGGAACTGAACTACGTGCCCAACCAGGCCGCCCGCCACCTGGCCGGATCAGAGCCCATCCGCATCGGCATGCTTTATGTCGACCCGGGCGCCGGCTACCTGAGTGAATTCCTGATCGGCCTGCTGAACAAGGCCACGCTCAGGCATGTGCAGCTGGTGGTGCAGCGCTGCGAGGCCGCGCGCGTGGGCGATGAAAAGGCCGCCGCCGAAATGATTGCCAACGGCATCGACGGCCTGATCCTGCCGCCGCCCTTCTGTGATTCGCAGCCGCTGTTCCAGCTGGTGACCGACACGGACACCCCGGCCGTCGTCGTGTCCAGCGGCACGCCGCCCGAAGGCGTGTGCGCGGTGGGCATCGACGACTACCAGGCGGCCTACGAGATGACGCGGCATCTGATGAGCCTGGGCCACCACCGCCTGGGCTACATCATCGGCGACCCCAGCCAGAGCAGCAGTGCGCGCCGTCTCGCCGGCTTCCACGCGGCCATGGCCGATGCCGGCCTCAACATCGAGGAGGAGGAGGTCGTCGCTCAGGGCATGTTCACCTACCGCTCGGGCCTGGACGCGGCCGAGGCCCTGCTGTCCCAGGAGCGCCGGCCCACGGCCATCTTCGCCAGCAATGACGACATGGCCGCCGCCACGGTGGCCATCGCCCACCGCATGGGCCTGGACGTGCCCAGCGACCTGACCGTGGTCGGCTTCGACGACGCACCGCTGGCGACCACCATCTGGCCCGAGCTGACCACGGTGCGCCAGCCCATCATGGAGATGGCCGGTGCGGCGGTGGACCTGCTGGTGCGCCACATCCGCGCGCGCCGCGGCGGCGAGCCTCTGCCGAGCGAGCATCAGCAGATGGACTTCGAGCTGGTGCGCCGTCAGTCCGACGCCGCGCCGCGCCTGCGACCGCCGCTGCGCCGGGGCGCAGGCACGGCGAGCTAGGCGCCCCAGCGGATCTCTGCCCTCAGCCCGCCCAGCGGCGCCTCGCCCAGCACGACGTGGGCGCCCTGCTGCCGCGCCGCGGCCCGCACGATGGCCAGGCCCAGGCCGCTGCCTTCGGTGCCGGCGCTGTCGCCGCGCTGGAAGCGGTCGAACACGCGCTCCCGCGCCTCGGGCGGGATGCCCGGGCCGTCGTCGTCCACGCGCAGCAGCAAGGCGCCGGCCTGGCGCCGTGCGCTGACCTGCACGTTGCGGGCGCCGTACTTCACGGCGTTGTCGATGAGGTTGCGCACCGCGCTGCGCAGCGCCTGCGGGTCGCCCTCCAGCGGCAGCGGCTCGGCCGCGTCCAGGCTGAGCACGACGCCGGCGCGCTCGGCCAGCGGCTGCACATCGGCCACCGCCTGGCGGGCGATGTCGGCCAGGTCCAGCGCCTGGGTCGGTGCCGCGGCGCCGGGCTCCGCGCGGGCCAGCGCGAGCAGCTGCTCGACGAGGCGCACCGCGCGGTCGATGCCGCCGCGCAGCCGGGCGATGGCGGCGTCCTGCTCGGGCCCGGGCGGCGCGTCGCGCAGCAGGCCGAGCTGCAGCTTCAGTGCCGTGAGCGGCGTGCGCAGCTCGTGGGCCGCGTCCGCCACAAAGCTGCGCTGGGTGTCGAAGGCCGTGGCCAGGCGCGCGAGCAGGCCGTTGAAGGCCTCCACCAGCGGCGCTACCTCACCGGGCAGGCCGGTGGTGGGCAGGGCGTCGAGGGCGCTGGCGCTGCGCGTGCCGGCGGCGGTGGCCACGCGCGCCAGCGGCGCGAGCGACACGCCGATCAGCCACCACACCAGCGCGGCCACCAGGGGCAGCGCGATCGCCACCGGCACGATGCTGCGCAGCGCCGCGACCGCCGCGAGGCGCTGTCGCACCGCCAGCGGCTGGGCCACCTGCACGACGCGCAGCGGCGTGGCCGCGCCGAACACGCGCCAGTCCTGGCCGTCCAGGTGCAGGTTGGAGAAGCCCAGCACCGCCCGCGCCGGCAGCGGCTCGGTCATGCCCTGCGGCCGGCTGGAATACAGCTCCAGCCCCTGCACGGACCAGATCTGCACGACGTAGTCGAAGCTCGGGTCGGCCAGCGCCGCCGCCTCGTCGCGGGCGACGCGGCCCTGGTCGCGCAGCGACAGCGCGGTCTGGCGCAGCTGGTAGTCGAAGAGCTCGTCGGCCTCCTTGCGCACACTGGCATAGGTGGCGCCGCCGACGGCCACGGCCGTCACAGCCCCCAGCGCCGCGAGCAGCGCGAACAGCCGACCGCGCAAGGTGCCCAGTAGCGTCATGCCGGCGCCTCGGGGTGGCGGCCGGGCCGGCGGCGGGTCACGGGATGGGCTTGGGAAGGCACGGGGCGCAGGGTGGAGGCTGTCGCGCCGCATTCTGCCGCTGCACAAAAAAGATTTCGCGCCGCTGTCGATCGGGTCGCGGCTCGCGCATCACAGGGTAGGAACCCGCGCGGTGCGGGTTCCGCCCCGGTACGCTCTGCCCGGCTTGGCCGGCGCATGCGCAACCCCACCCTGACCTGGAGCCCTTCATGCAATACATGCTCATCTACCGCGAAACCAGCGCCGAAGTCGGCCGCCGCGACGACCCCGCGGCCGCGCCCGCCTACTGGGGCGCCTGGAAGGCCTACATCGACGCCCTGGGTGGCGCCGGCGTCATCGTCAGCGGCAACGGCCTGCAGCCGCCGCGCACCGCCACGACCGTGCGCGTGAGCGGCGGCCAGCGCCAGGTGCAGGACGGCCCCTTCGCCGACACCCACGAGCACCTCGGCGGCTACTTCATCGTCGAGGTGCCGTCGCTGGACGCGGCGCTGGAGTGGGCCGCGCGGGCGCCCTGCGCCGCAGCCGGCAGCGTCGAAGTGCGGCCGGTGCTGCCGCCGCCGGCCCCGTGAGCGAAGCCGACCGGGCGGTGACGGACGCCGCCCGAGCGGCGGAGCGCGTCGCCCGGGACTGCTATGGCCGGCTGGTGGCGCTGCTGGCCTGGCAGTGGCGCGACCTGGCGGCGGCCGAGGATGCGCTCAGCGAGGCCTTCGCCGCCGCGCTGCGCTCCTGGCCCGTGGACGGCCTGCCCGCCTCGCCCGAGGCCTGGCTGCTGTCGGCCGCCCGGCGCCGGCTGCTGCACGAGGCGCGGCACACGCGGCTGACGCAGGACCCCGCCGTCACGGCGCTGTTCGACGACGAGACCGCCGCGCCCGCGGCCGAAGCCGTGCCCGACGCGCGCCTGCGGCTGATGTTCGTCTGCGCCCATCCGGCGCTGGCCGAGAACGTGCGCGCGCCGCTGATGCTGCAGGCCGTGCTCGGCCTGGAGGCCCAGGCCATCGCCAGCGCCTTCCTGGTGTCACCCGCGGCAATGGCGCAGCGCCTGGTGCGCGCCAAGGCCCGCATCCGCGAGGCCGGCCTGCGCTTCGACCCGCCCGAGGCCAGCGAGCTGCCCGAGCGCCTGGCCGCTGTGCTGGACGCCATCTACGGCGCCTACACGCTGGGCCGCCAGGGGCTGGACACCCCGGCGGGTGATCTGCGCGAGGAGGCCATCTTTCTGGCCCGGCTCGTCACCTCGCTGCGGCCCGACCAGGCCGAGGCCTGGGGGCTGCTGGCGCTGCTGCTGCATGTCGAGGCACGGCGCGGTGCGCAGTTCGACGCCGCGGGCCGCTTCGTGCCGCTGGCCGCGCAAGACCCCAGCGCCTGGGACGTGGACCTGGCCACCCAGGCCGAGCAGGCGCTGTGGACCGCCGCGCGCCTGCGCCAGCCCGGGCCCCTGCAGCTGGAGGCGTCGATCCAGTCCGCCCACGCGCAGCGCCGCGTGACCGGCCGCACGCCCTGGGCGGCCATTGCCCAGCTCTACGCGGTGCTGGTGGCGCATCACCCCAGCCTGGGCGCGCGCGTGGGCCAGGCGGTGGCGCAGGCCGAGGCCGGCGACGTCACGGCCGCGCTGGCGACGCTGGACGACTTGCCCGCTGCTGCGGTGAAGGCCTACCCGGCCTACTGGGTGGCGCGCGCCCACGTGCTGGAGCGGGCCGGTGCGCCGGGGCACGAGGCGGCCCGCCAGCGCGCCATCGGCCTGACCGACGACCCGCGACTGCGCGAGTTCCTCGCGGCCTCGGCGCCCGGCGCTGCGCCGCATCAGGCTGCGCCGCCCTTCTCCGGCCCCGCGTAGTAGCCCAGGCCTCGCACCGTGTGCAACAGGTCGGCACCGAGCTTCTTGCGCAGCTGGTGCATGTAGACGCTGATGGCGTTGCTCTCCAGCTCCTCGCCCCAGCCGTAGAGCCGGTCCTCGAGCTGGGCGCGCGAGACGATGGCGCCGGGCCGTTCGAGCAGGGCTTCCAGCAGCGCGAACTCGCGCGCCGACAGCAGGATGGGCCGGCCCGCCCGGCTGACCTCGCGCGTGGCCGGGTCCAGGCGCAGGTCGGCCACCTGCAGCGTGGGATCGGTGCGCCCGCCGTGGCGGCGGGTGACGGCGCGCAGCCGCGCCAGCAGCTCGTCCAGCTCGAAGGGCTTGACGAGATAGTCGTCGGCGCCGGCGTCCAGGCCGGCCACTTTGTCGGGCAGGGCGTCGCGCGCGGTCAGCACGAGGACGGGGGTGGCGTCGCCGCGGGCGCGCAGGCGCCTGAGCACCTCAATGCCGCCGCGCCGGGGCAGGCCGAGGTCCAGCAGCACGGCATCGAAGCGCTCGCTGCTGCCCAGCACGGCGTCGGCGGCATCGCCGTCGCGCACCCAGTCGGCCGCGAAGCCCTGGCGGCGCAGGGCCTCGCGCAGGCTCTCGCCAATCATGGGGTCGTCTTCGACGAGCAGGAGTCGCATGGGCCAAGCGTAACGCGGCGGGCCGCCGCTCCGGCCGATCAGGCCGGTCTGCGGGTCGTGCTGCCGGGGATGGCCCCGAGCTCGCCGCTCGCCCGCGCGCTGCGGCCGTAGAAGAGCTCGAACAGCGGGCTGGCCATCATGGTGGTGACGATGGCCATCAGCACCAGCATCGAGAACAGAGCGGGCCCGATGATGCCCTTTTGCAGGCCGATGTTGATGATGATGAGCTCCATCAGCCCGCGTGAGTTCATCAGCGCGCCGATGCCCAGCGCGGTGCGGTTGTCCTCGCCCGACAGGCGGGCCGCCAGGTAGCAGGCGCCGAACTTGGCCAGCACCGAGGCCACGAGCACGCCCAGGGCGATGAGCAGCAGCTCGGCCGAGTTGATCATGTCCAGGCGCGTGTTCAGGCCCGAGTAGGTGAAGAACATCGGCAGCAGCAGCACCACCGCGAGCGGCTCGACCTTTTTCTTGAGCTCCTCGCTGAACCGACCGCGCGGCATCACGGTGCCCAGGATGAAGCCACCGAAGATCGAGTGGATGCCGACCGCGTCCATGATGAAGGCGGACAGGCAGAACAGCGCCATCGTGATGCCCAGCACCGTCGAGCTCATCTCGCCGTCGCGCTCGACGATGCGGCCCAGTGGCGCCAGCAGCCGGCGGCCGAACAGCAGGATGAAGCCGGCATAGAGCACGCCCCCGCCGATGGCCAGCACCGCCACGCCGGGGCCGCCGCCGAAGGCCGCCAGCACCAGGGCCAGCACGCACCAGGAGCAGGCGTCGTCGAAGGCGCCGGCCGTCAGCGACAGCGTGCCCAGAGAGGTATCGGCCAGCCCGCGCTCGTTGATGATGCGGGCCAGCATCGGGAAGGCCGTCAATGCGATGCAGGCTCCCATGAAGAGCGTCGCATTGGCCTGCGAGATGCCGGCCGCGAACAGGCCCGGCATGCCGAGCAGGGTCGGCGTGATCAGCCCGGCCATCAGGAAGGGCGCGGCTATGCCGGCCATGGACACCCCGATCGCGCTGTGCAGCTTGGTGCGGAAATGATCGAGCCGCAGCGTCGTGCCGACCAGGAACATATACAGCCCCACGCCCAGCTGCGAGCCGGTGTAGAGAACGTTCTTCATCTCCTTCGGGAAGATCGCGGCCTGCAGCTCGGGCAGGAACAGGCCCAGCAGGGAGGGGCCCAGGCAGACGCCGGCGATCATCTCGCCCACCACCTGGGGCTGGCCCAGGAAGCGCCGCCCGAACCAGCCGACGATGCGGCAGGCCAGCAGGATCAGCGCCAGTTGCAGAAAGAAGTGGACGCTGAAATCGCCCGGCGCATAGGTCTGCGCGGCGGCCGGGGCTGCCGGGCCGTGCTTGGCGAAGATGTCGCTCAGCAGCGCCAGAAGGTTGAAGTTGTCCAAGGCCGTCCAGTCGTCTCGTGTCGCGTGGTGGGGAAAGCTCGATGGCGCGCTGCGATGGGCGCGGTTGCGAGCCTGCCGCAGCGGGGCGCGCGCATTTTCTTTCATTCGCGGGCCGGGCCTGCCGGCCGCGGGCCGCCGCCGGCGGCTTCAGCGCAGGGCTGTCGCGGCCTTGTAGATGGACTGCCGCGGCTGGGCCATCAGCCGGCGCAGCAGGGGCTCGAAGAAGGCCAGCGGCAGCGCCTCGGCCTCAGGGTCGAAGGCCGGGTTGTCGTAAAGCGCGACGAATTCGGCCGCGCGCTCGAAATGCGGATGGCCGCGGAACTGCTCGCGCAGGTCGCGGTCCAGGCCGATGTGGTGGAAGAAGTTGTGGCCCTGGAAGATGCCGTGCTGCTGGACCATCCACAGGTTGGCCTCGCTGACAAAGGGCTTCAGGATGGCGGCGGCGATGTCCGGGTGGTTGAAGCTGCCGAGGGTGTCGCCAATATCGTGCAGCAGCGCGCAGCAAACATATTCCTCGTCGCGGCCGTCCGCATGCGCGAGGGTGGCGGCCTGCAGGCTGTGGGTCAGCCGGTCGACCGGGAAGCCGCCGAAATCGCCATCCAGCAGGCGCAGATGGGCGAGCACGCGGTCGGGCAGGCCGCGTGCCATCTGCATCGCCTCGGGCACGATCAGAGCCCAGTCCTCGCGGGTGCTCTCGTCCATGCGGGTGAAGCGGGCGCGTGTGCTCATGAGGCTTTCGGGAGGGATCGGTGCTCCGGATTCTGTGCCCCGGCCGGGCCCGCAGGCTGTCACCGTGGCGCCAGCGCCGCGTCTCGATTGGCGCCCGGATTGGCGCCTGGATTGACGTCTTGTGTGGCGCCTATCCGCCCGCCGGGGCGGGCAGCGCGGCCTGCGCGCCAGCGGCGCTTGCCGCGAGCGGCAGCCACAGCGTGACGGCGGTGCCGATGCCGGCCTCGCTGCGGATCTCGACCTCGCCCTGCTGCTGCTCCATGATCTCCTTGACCAGGCTCATGCCCAGGCCGGTGCCCGGGATGTTGCCGCTGGGGTCGGCACGGTAGAAGCGCTCGAAGATGCGTGCGAGCTGCGCCGTCGTCATGCCGATGCCCTGGTCGCTGACGACGATGCCCAAGCGGCCCTCGCGCTCCAGGCTGGACACGCGGACCACGGTGCCGGGGCGCGAGTACTTGATCGCGTTGGACAGCACATTGGTCAGCGCCTGCGAGGTCTTGGTGGCGTCGGCCCAGAGCGCGGCCGTCGCGTGGGCGGCCTGCAGCTCGACGCGCAGCTCGTGGCCGGAGAGGGCGCCGGTCATCCGCGCCACGGTGTCACGCACCAGCTCGCCCAGCGGCACGCTCTCGCGGCGCAGGTCGCGGCCCTGGCGGGACTCGATGCGCGCCAGGTCCAGCAGGTCGTTGATCATCGTGATCAGCAGCGAGGCCTGGCGATGGATGGTCTCCAGCACATCACGACGGCGGCCCTCGGGCACCGGCCGCTGCAGCAGCAGTTCGGTGAAGCCGAACACGCTGACCATGGGGGTGCGCAGCTCGTGGGCGGCCGTGGTCAGGAATTCGCTCTTCATGCGGTCCACCTCGGTCTCGTGGGTGACATCGCGGAAGTAGAGGATGGACTCGCCCTGGCCGCCGGCGTTGTGGCGGGTCAGCCTTGTCAGCACGCGCGCGCCCGGCTTGGCCAGTTGCAGCAGTTCGACCCGCTGGCTGGCGTCTGCGGCCAGATGGGTCGGCGGATAGGGCGCCTCCGGGGCGCAGGAGCTGGCCAGGCGCAGATCGAACTCGGCCAGGCTCAGGCCTTCGGCCAGCACCTGACCGCTCAGCCCGGTCATCGCGAGGAAGGCCTGGTTGGCATAGACGAGCTGGCCTTCGCGGTCGAACACGACGAAGCCGTCGGGGCTGAGGTCGAAGACGGCGTTGAGTCGCGCATTGCGCTCGGCGATCGCGAGGCGGGCGCGTTCGCGTTCGGTCACGTCATTGAGGATGTAGACGTAGTGCTGGGGCTCGCCCAGTTCGTCCAGCACCGGCGCGACCGACACCTCGTCGAAGAACAGGCTGCCGTCGGCGCGGTAGTGGCGCAGCACCACGGTGGCACTGCGCCCGGCGGTGATGGCATCGTCCAACGCGCGGCTCTCGGGCTGGTCGAGGTCTTCGCCCAGCAGCATGTTGCAGCCGCGGCCGATGATCTGGTGCCGGTCAAAGCCGGTGATGCGGCCGAAGGCGGCATTGGCATAGATGATGGGCTGGCCGGGCAACCCGAGGTCGGCAATGATGACGCCGTTGCTGCTGCACTCCAGCGCGCGAACATAGAGGTTGAGCATCGCGTCGAGCATGCGCTGGTCGGTCATGTCGCGCACCGCGCAGACATAGCGCAGGCCGGCGTCGGCGTCGTCCGGCAGCGGGTCGAGCCGGGCCAGCGACACCTCGGCCGGAAACGGCGTGCCGCCATGGCGCAGCGCTTCGCAGGAGAAGCGGGCCAGATGGGTGCCGCTGGCGCGCATGTACAGGCCCTCGCGGGTGCGCCGGGCCATCTCGTCGCCGTCCAGCTCGGGCAGCAGCTCGGCCAGGTTGTGCCCGATCAGGTCCTGAGGCTCGCGGCCGAAGATGCTGGCGACGGCGGGCGAGGCACTGAGGATGCGTCCGCGCGCGTCCACGCCGAGCAGTGCATCGGGCACGGCGCCGAGGATGCCCTGGGTGTGGCGGTCGCCGGAGTCCAGCGCCGCATGTTGTTCCTGGAGGGCCTGGGCCGCTTCGTTCAGCGCATGGGCCAGCTCGCTGACCTCATGGCTGCCGGCATGCGTGTCCAGGCGCGCCACCGGGTCGCGCACCAGCCGGCGCGAAAACGCCGCCACGCGCTGCAGCGGCGCCAGCGTCCAGGCCATCAGCAGCGATGCACCCAGGATGCTCAGCAGACCGCTCAGGCCGATGGCCAGCACGCTGTCCATGCGCAGCGCATCCAGGTTGAGCAGCTCCTGCTGGGGCGTCACGGCGATGCCGATGCTGCCGTCGCGGCCGCCGGGTCCGATTGGCGCCCAGGCCATGTCCAGCCCGACCTGATCGGGCGCCGGCTGCTCACTGGCCTGCACGCGGCGGTCCGCCGACACCGACAGGCCAACGCGCAGGCGGCCCTGGCCGTCCAGCGCTTCGATGCGCACGACGCCCGGCAGCGTGGCGAGCTCACGGAGGCCCATCTCAAGGCCCGCGTTGTCGTGCGCCGCCAGCCGTGCCGCCGCACCGGCGGCGGCGGTGTGCACCAGCGCCTGGGCCCAGCGCTGTGCGCTGTCATTGGCGACCTGGGTGAGACGGTGGCTGGAAATCTGCGACAGCAGCAGCATGGTCAGCGACGTGACGCCGGCCAGCAGACACAGCACTTGATGGCGCAGCCGCCAGCGCCGGGGCGCCAGCAGCCGGGGTGGGGCAGGGCGGCGCATGGCGGTCTCCGTGGTGGCGCGCTCAGGCGGTGGCGGTCAGGCGTTCGATGGTGTCGATGAGCTGCAGCGGGCTGAAGGGCTTGACGAGGTATTCCTCTGCGCCGGCCTTGCTGCCCGCTTCACGGTCGCGAGCCTGGCCGCGTGCGGTCAGCAGCACGATCTTGATGCCAGCGAGCTCGGCATCGGCCTTGATGCGCTGGCAGACCTGCAGGCCGTCGAGTTCGCCGGGCATCATCACGTCCAGCAGCATCAGGTCGGGGCGCAGCGCTCGCGCCAGCCGCAGGCCGGTGACGCCGTCGGCGGCCTCGTGGATCTCGTAGGCCTCGAACTCCAGCGTCATGTGGATGAGCTTGCGGATGTCGGCCTGGTCTTCAACGATGAGAACGCGCTTCATGATGGTCTCCTCGGGCAAGTGGGTGCGATGGTTCAGGCGGCGCTCCTGCGCCGCGCCCTAGCCATCAGGGCGGCCAGGTCGCTGGCGTAGCGCTGGGCCTGGGCGATATCGATCTGGGTGTCGACGTTGCGATGCGGTGCGCCGGTCGGCAGGTCGATCAGCAGATGACGCGTGCCGTCTTCCTCTTCGTCGCTCAGCTGGCCGCCGTGCAGGGCCAGGATCTGCCGACACAGGTGAAAGCCGATGCGCTCGCGCGCTGCGGCCGTGCCCGGCCGGCCCTTGGGCAGCGGGCCGAGTTCGACGCCCCGTGTGCCGTGCGAGAACACGCCGCTGTCGCGCAGCACGATCAGCGCGCGCGGGCCGAACTGGCGGTGCTCGATCAGCACCGTGCCACCCGGCGGTTCGGCGCGGATCGCCGCCTCCAGGCATTCGAGGAAGACCCGGCGCATCCACGGCTCGCTGCCGTAGAGCGTGGCCAGGTTGGCGGCTTCGTCCTGGGCCTGGAAGCGAACCTGCACGCGCCGCGACATCGCCTGCGGCTGCAGTTCCGACCAGACGCTTTGCAGCAGCGGCCAGAGTTCGATGCGGTCGTTGGCCATCAGCGAGGAGCTGCTCCACAGGCTCGCCAGGTCGACCAGCTTGTCCAGCACCTGCAGCACATCGGTGATGCTGGTGAGCAGCGGCTCGGCCTGGCTGGCGAGGTCGGGCTCCAGCACCTCCATCGCGCGCTGGGCATCGTGCAGCGGCGCCGCGAGGTCGCTGCGGATGATCTGCATCAGGTTCTCGAATGCGATGCCAGGGTCGGCCGCGACGGCGTCGCGGATGAAGACGAAGGCATCGTCCTTGGACAGGCCGGGCACCACGCGGCAGCGCAGCTCCGGCGCCGGTTCGCCCGGCTGACCGGGGCGGCCGGTGGCGTTGACGGCCGCGCTGGCGCGATGCAGCACCGCCTGCATGACCGCGCGTGCCAGATCCGGGTCGTAGAGCTTGCCGCCGGCGGCCAGCCCGGTGCGGCTGCAGGCGTCACCGTTGGCATAGCGGACGACGCCGTCCTGGCTGACCCAGAGCAGTCCCGACTTCTGGTTCTCGAGGATTTCGGCAAGAGTGGTGTGCATATCGACCTCCGTTTGATAAAAATGATATTTGAAATCAGTTTTATCGTCTGTGAGATGCATCACATATTTGCCGATATGTCGGCCGCTGCCGGCTCAAAGCGCCACGGGTGCGGTGTCGCCGAATCGGGCGCCGGGCAGGCTCAGGTGCAGCAGCGTGCCGCCGCCGTCGCGGTTGCTGGCCCAGATGCGGCCGTCGTGGGCCTGCATGATGCGGCGGCAGATGGCCAGCCCGAGGCCGGTGCCGCCGGCGCCGTCCTTGGTCGCACTGGACTGCACGAAGGCCTCGAACACGCTCTCCAGCTCCGCGGGCGGGATGCCCGGGCCGCGGTCGGCCACGTCGATCCGCACCTGGCCATCCGGCGCATGCCGGCCGTGCACCTCGATGCGGGCGCCCTGCGGCGAGAACTTGATCGCGTTGGCGAGCACGTTGCGCACCACCTGCTGGAAGCGGGCCGCGTCGACACGGGCGACCAGCGGCGTGCTGCCCAGTGCGCAGTCCACGTCCAGCGCGCGGCCCTGCAGCAGCGGCTGCAGCTCGGCCACCACCTCGCGCACCAGTGGTCGCAGGTCGTGGCGGTCCAGGCGCAGCGGCTCCTGGGCCTGTTCGATCTTGCTGAGGTCGAGCAGGTCATTCACCAGGGCCAGCATGCGCTGGCCGGCGCGGTTCACGTCGGCGAACATGCCGGCCAGGCGCGGCTCGTGCCGCGCGCGCAGCGTGCCGAGCTCGGAGAAGCCGAGGATGGACTGCAGCGGCGTGCGCAGTTCATGGCTGACATTGGCGATGAATTCGGACTTGGCCTGCGAGGTTTCCAGTGCGGCGTCGCGTGCGGCGCGGGTCGCACGCTCGGCCTCACGGAATTCGCTGATGTCCATGAAGCAGACCACCAGGCCCAGCGGGCGGCCGTCGGCGCCCGGAAAGGTGGACTTGGTGATGAAGATGTCGCGGCGGCCGCCATCGGCGTCCTGCCAGACGGTCTCATAGCGCAGTTCGCCGCCGCGTTCCAGCAGCTCGGCGTCCTGCGTCTCGCGTGCGCGCGCCTCGTCGGGTGGCAGCTCGCTGATCGCCGGCTGGCCCAGCACGTCGCTGCGGCGCCGCCCGGTGAACTGCTCCCAGGCGCGGTTGACATCGAGGTAGCGGTGCTGGCGGTCCAGCAGCGACATCGGCAGCGGGCTGCTCGCCAGCAGCGAGCGTGCCAGGCCGAGCTGGGCGCGCAATTCGGCATGGGCCCGCATCAGCTCGCTGACGTCGGTCGCGCTGCCAACCCATTCGAGCCGCTCGGGGGCGCGGCGCAGCGGCACCAGCGTGATCTCGAAGCTGTGGGCCTGGCCGTTCGGCGCGATCCAGTCGGCGCGTGCATGCCGTGGCAGCTGGTCGTCGGGGCCGGGCTGGTGCTCGAACAGCGCCGCCACCGCCGCGGCGCCGCCGAAGAAGCTTTGCAAGGGCAGGCCCAGTGCATGCGACACCGGGTGGCCGCTGAGCTGGGCATAGCGCTCGTTGATGAAGGTGACACGGCCGCTGTCATCGGTGCGGAACAGCAGGTCCTGCACGCTGCCGAAGATGGCGCTGAGCTCGCGTTCGCGCTCGGCGGCCCGGTGGCGTGCGGCGTCCAGCGCCAGCGTCGTGCGTTCGCGTCCGCGCAGGGCCGCCGCGCCGATGTTGGACAGCACCAGCAGCGCCGCCGCGATGGCCAGCGCCGGCAGGCCGATGTCGCGCACATCGAGCAGCCATTGGCGGCGCAGCTCCTCCTGCGGCAGCTCCACCAGCACGACCAGCGGCCGGGCCCGCAGGGCCCGGAACGCGCCCAGCTGCGGCTCGGCGCGCAGCCCTGGCCCTTGCCAGCGGCCGTGCTCGCTGCCGGCGCGCACGCGCGCGAGCGGCAGCTCGGCGCCGAGCAGCGCCGCCACCTGCTCGCCGGCGACATGGCCGGACTGCATCGTCGCCGCGAGCAACTGCCCGTCCAGCGCCACCAGCGCGGCGGCGCTGTGCGAGTCACCCAGGGTGAGCTGCTGGAAGTTCGCCAGCGCGTCGGGATTCAGCAGGGCCGCGAGCAGCTGCGTGCGGCCGTCCGGCAGGCGCAGGCTGCGCATCATCGGAATGAAGCCGACACCGGGCGGCACGACGGCCGACGCGCCGCCGCTCAGGCTGGCCAGGCTGCGGCCGGGCACGAAGCGGCCGACCGCGTCGCGCCCGGCGGCCGGCCAGGGCCCCAGCGCGGTGGGCGGGATCTGCACGCCGCGGTCGCTCGGGTCGGCCGCCGCGAGCACGCGGCCGCTGGCGTCAAGCAGCACGACGCCGCGCAGAAAGCCCAGGCTGGCCTGGGTCTGGCCGAGCAGAGCCTGGACGACGTCCGGCGGGCCGCCGCGCGCGGCCACGTCGGCCAGGGCGGCGAGCGCGATCTGCGTCGCATCGAGGCTGCGGCTGGCGTGGTCTTCGAGCACCCGCGCGAGCAGCGTCTGCCGGTCGGCCGCCTCGGCATGCAGGTCGCGGTGATCGCGCCACAGGTTGAAACCGGTGCCGGCCAGCAGCGCAGCCGCGAGCAGGACGCCGACGCCGGCCGTGATGTTGCTCGGGCGCCAGCGTGCGCGAGGGTGCATCAGCGGGTGCGCACGATGGCGGTCAGGCCATGGCGCTTGGCCGCGGCCAGCAGCCGGCCATCCTGCTGGATGCGCGCGACGAACTCGTCCACGGTGGCCAGCCAGGCGGCGTCGCCCGGCTTGACGGCGTAGGCATAGGGCAGCACCGAGAACGGCTGCGGCGGCGCGACGAGGCGCGCCCAGTCGGCGTTGTCCAGCAGCCGGCGGCTGTAGGGATAGTCGGTCATGAAGACGTCGACGCGACCGGCCTCCAGCTCGCGTTCGCGCGTCTCGGGCGGGCGCACGATGACCATGGTGGCCTGCTTGAGCGCCGCCGCCATCACCGGCTCCATGAAGGTGCCGGCCTGCACCGCGACGCGCACGCCGGGCTTGTCGATGTCTTCCCAGCGCTGCACGACGCGGCTGCTCTGGGTCGTGACGCCGTAGATGTCGCTCTGCAGATAGGGCCGGCTGAAGCGCAGTGCCTGCTGGCGCTGCGCCGTCATGCCGACCGCGAACATCGCCACGTCGCAGCGGTCCTGCAGCAGGTCGTCGATCAGGGTCGCGAAGGATGAATCGACATAGCGTGGCGTGACCTTGAGGTCGGCCGCGAAGGCCGCGGACAGGTCGATGTCGATGCCGGCCAGCTGGCCGGTGCGCGGATTGCGCAGCGAGATGCCGTAGTAGTCGGGCCAGATGCAGACGCGCAGCTCGCCGCTGTCGCGCACGCGCTGGCCGGTGCCTTGCGCAGCCACGGCCGTGGCAGCCGTGGCCGCCAGCGCCAGCGTCAGCGTCAGCGCAACAGCAGCGAGGCGCTTCATGCCCAGGCCTCGGCCGGCGCGCGCAGCAGGTCAGAAAACCCCGGCGGCGGCGCCTGCAATGCCGTGAGCGGTGTACCGAGCGCGCCGAAGCCCGGCTTGGTGCGGTTGACCCATTCGCGCAGTTCGATCAGCTCGGGCGCATGGGCCACGAAGGCGTCGACGATGGCCGGGTCGAAGCCGCGTCCCGACTGGTCGACCAGCATCGCCAGCGCGCGGTCGTCGGCAAACGCCGGGCGGTAGCAGCGGTCCATGGTCAGCGCGTCGAAATAGTCCACGACGGCAACGATACGCCCAGACAGCGGGATGTCCTCGCCGGCCAGCCCACGCGGGTAGCCGCTGCCGTCCCAGCGCTCGTGGTGGTGCAGCGCCACCTCGGCGGCGAGCGAGAAGATCGGGATCCGGGAACTGCCGAGGATGTCGGCGCCCATGCGCGGATGGGTCTGCATCAGCGCGCGCTCCTCGGCGGTCAACTGGCCCGGCTTCTTGAGCACGTAGTCCGGAATGCCGATCTTGCCGATGTCGTGCATGGGCGCCGCCATCCGCAGCACCTGGGCGCGCTCGGGTGGGACGCCCAGGCGCAGTGCGAGCGACTCGGCCAGATAGCCCAGGCGCACGATATGGATGCCCGTGTCGTCGTCGCGCAGCTCTGCCGCCGCGGCCAGCCGCATCAGCGCCTCATGGTGGGCGCGCTCCAGCGCCTGCAGCGCGGCAGTGCGCTCGTGGTAGACGCGGCCGAGGTCGCTCAGCAGGCGCTCCATTTGCGCGCAGGCGCTGGCGTCGAAGGCGAGCGGGTGTGGCGTCGATGCGTGGGCGGCAAGTTGCATGGCGTCTCCTCCAATGGACCGAATTATCAAATCAAAATCACTTGTATCAAATAATTGGAAGCTGGTTGTGTCCGATGAATTCGGCAAAATGTCTCGCGTGAACTCAAGCGCCCCGATGCCCGAAATCTGTTCCACGACCGAAGCGGCCGAGCGTCTCGGCATGGCCGTGCGATCCGTGCAACTGATGGTCGACCGGGGCGAGCTGCAGGCCTGGAAGACGCCGGGGGGCCATCGGCGCATCCTGCGTTCGTCATTGGATGCCTGGCTCGCCGCCAAGGCCGGTGCGGCCGCGCCGCCCGCTCCTCAGACGCAGACGCCGGGCCGGCCGCTGACGCTGCTGTTGATCGAAGACTCGGTGCATTTCCAGAACCTGATCAGCCTCATCGTCAAGCGCGAACTGCCGGATGCGCAACTGCATGTCGCGTCCGACGGCATCGCGGGCCTGGCGATGGCCGGCCGACTGGAGCCGGACCTGCTGCTGATCGACATCCTGTTGCCGGGCATCGATGGCGCCGCGCTGATCACCAGCCTGCGTTCGCATCCGCAGTTCGCACGCAGCCGGCTCATCGTCGTCACCGCACTGGATGAGGCGCAGCGCGCGCCCTATGCCTTTGCGCTGGAGGGCGTGCCCCTGGTGCACAAGACCGCCCTGGTGACGGAACTGCCGCGCTTGCTGGCGCAGGCCACGGCGGACGTCGACGCCCCCGCCCAGCCCGCCTGAGAGCGCCGCGGTGGCCGCACGGGTGCTGCTGATCGAGGACGACCCGTCCATCGCGCGCTTCGTCGAGATGGCGCTCGAAGACCTGTCCCCGCCGGACGCGGCGGCGGCGGTGTCGCTGCAGGTCGTGCGCGATCTGGCCGCGGCGGCTGCGGCTCTGGCCGCGGGCGATTGGCAGCTCGTCATCAGCGATCTGATGCTGCCCGACGGCTCGGCTGAGACCCTGCTCGCCCAGGGCCATGCGCGGGCGGGCGCGGCGCCGCCCTGGATCATCTTCAGCGCCGGCGTGAATGAGGCGCGGCGGCAGTCCCTGTTCGCCAGCGGCGTCGCGCGGGTGCTGCACAAGCCCGTGCCCCTGCAGCAGCTGCTTGATACCGTGGCCGAACTGTTGTGGCCGGGCGCGACGCCAACGCCCGCCGGGTTGCTGCCGAACGACCCGGTGCAGCAGCATTTCGCGGGCGACCGCGAGCTGTTCGAGCGCTTCCGCGCCGGCTGCGTCGAGCGCTTTGCCGACGACATCGCCGAGGGCGAGGCGGCAGTGGCTGCGTCCGATGTCGCCAGGCTGCGCCGCGTCGCCCACGGCCTGAAGGCCGTGCTGGAGCTGATCGGCCAGCCCGCGCTGGCGGCGCAGGCCCGGGCGCTGGAGGACACCGCCGCGGCCTGGGCGCCGGGCCAGGCCCTGCCCGGTGGCTGGCCCGCGCTGGCCCAAGGCCTGGCGGCGCTGCGCGGCGATCCGCCCGCCTGAGCGCGCGCCGGTTTTGGCGTATCGATGCCGCGGCCCTGCATTTCGGCCGCCGACCGTGAGCGTTGCTATCAATAACTTTGAAAGTTGCGGGTGGGCAGAGCCTGCGGTTCCACCGGTAGCGGCCCGGAACGCTGGCCCCTGCATTGCCGGACCGATGGGCCACGGCCCGGCATGACACAAAACTTTGCGCTCCGGCCACACGGCCTTGCGTGAGCGCCGCGATGCTCTGGTCGCAGAACCGGAGAACGCCGATGAGAAACCGACGCTTCGTGCTCAGCTCCGGCGCCGCGTTGGTCGGGGGGCTGATACTGGCCCGGCGTGCGCCAGCCGCCACGCTGTCCGCCCCCGCGCTCAGCGCCAACGAACGGGCTCTGCATGCACTGAACCGGCTGGGCTACGGCCCCCGCCCGGCAGACGCCGCCGCGATCGCCAAGCAGGGCGCCGGTCCCTGGCTGGACCGCTTCCTCGACGAGCAGCTGCAGCCCAACCGGCTGGCCGCACCCGAATCCCTGACGCAACAACTGAGCGCGTTGGAGGTGCTCAGCCTGGGCCAGGCCGAACTCGTCGGTCGCTACCGCGAGGCGATCAAGGCCGTCCGCGAGGCCAAGCGCGAGCAGGCCCAGGGCATCAAGCCCGACGCCGACGCCGCCAACGCGGTGCGCGAGAAGGTCAGGCCCCTGGTGGCCGAGGCCGCCACCGCCAGGCTGGCGCGGGCGCTGCAAAGCCCGGCCCAGCTGGAGGAGGTGCTGACCGAGTTCTGGTTCAACCACTTCAATGTGTTCGCTGGCAAGGGGCCGGTCAGCGTGCTGGTGGCCGACTACGAGCAGCGCGCCATCCGGCCCTTCGTGCTCGGCCGCTTTCGCGACATGCTGGGCGCCACGGCCCGGCACCCGGCGATGCTGACCTATCTCGACAACGCGCAGAGTGTCGTGGCCGGCTATGAGCCGCCGCGGCGGGCGCGGCGCTTCCTCGATGCGCGGCCCGAGCTCAAGGCCCGACAGCCGACTGGCCTGAACGAGAACTACGCCCGCGAGCTGATGGAGCTGCACACGCTGGGCGTCGATGGCGGCTACAGCCAGCGCGATGTGACCGAACTTGCGCGCATGCTGACCGGCTGGGGCATCGACATGCGCAAGGCCCTCGCCGGTGGCACGGGCGACCTCTACGCCTTCGACCCGCACAAGCACGACAGTGGCGACAAGACCTGGCTGGGCCAGAGCATCCGCGGCGCCGGCCAGGCCGAGGGCGAGCGCGCGCTGGACGTGCTCGCCGCCCACCCGGCCACGGCCCGGCATCTGGCCTTCCAGTTCGCGCAGGCCTTTGTCGCGGACGAGCCGCCGCCGGCGCTGGTGGCCCGCCTGGCCGACAACTTCAAGGCGACCGGCGGCGACCTGCGCGAGCTGACCCGCACGTTGATCAAGTCCGACGAGTTCTGGAGCCGCGAGGCCTACCAGGCCAAGTTCAAGACGCCCTACCAATACCTCGTCTCCAGCCTGCGCGCGCTGGACCTGCCGCTGGCCGAGCCGCGCCCGCTGCTGGCCGCGCTGGCCCAGGCCGGCCAGCCGCTGTACGGCGCGCAGACGCCCGACGGCTACAAGAACACGGCCGCCGCCTGGCGCAGCCCCGAGGCGTTGACCCAGCGGGTGCAGCTGGCGACGACGCTGGGCCAGCGCAGCGGCATCAGCGCCGAGCGGCTCAGTGCGACCCTGGGCGCCTCGCTCAGCGAGCCCACGCGCCGCACGCTGGCCACCGAGCCCGCCGGCCAGCAGCTGGCGCTGCTGCTCGCCAGCCCCGATTTCATGAAAAGGTAGTCCGCCATGCTCCGCCGCCAACTCCTGCATTTCGGCGCGTTCACGCTCGGCGGTCTGCCGGTGTCCCTGGTCCGCGCCGAAGGCGCTACGCCCAAGAAGCTCGTCGTCGTGCTGCTGCGTGGTGCGGTCGACGGCCTGTCCGTCGTGGCCCCCTACGGCGAGCGCGAGTACGCTGCCAGCCGGCCGCAGATCGCGCTGCCGCCGCCGGGCGCACAGGATGGCCTGATCAAGCTCGACAACCTGTTTGGTTTGCACCCCTCCCTCGCGCCGCTCAAGCGCCATTGGGACGGCGGCCAGCTCGCCTTCGTGCATGCCAGCGGCTCGCCCGACCCGACGCGCTCGCACTTCGACGCCCAGGACTACTTCGAGTCCGGCACGCCGGGCCGCAAGTCCACGGCCGATGGCTGGATGAACCGGTTGCTGAGTGCCCTTCCCGGCGAGCCCAGCCCGACGCGGGCGATCGCCCAGGGCAGCACGCCGCCGCGCATCTTCTCGGGCCCGGCCAGCGTCGCCAGCCTGGGCCTGGGCCCGGGCGCGATGCAGCGCCGCGCGATCGACAACCCGCAGTTGCAGGCGGGTCTGGCCAAGCTCTATGCCAACGACCCCCAGCTCAGCAGCACGCTGCACGACACCACCGAGGGCCGCGGCGAGATGGCGCGCAGCATGGCTGCAGGCGGTGAGGAGCGTTCGATGGACCCGAGCGCCGACGGCGGTGCGCCGTCCGCGCGCAGCTTTGCGGCCGATGCGCGGCGGCTGGGCACCCTGATCCGCAAGGACCCACACACCCAGCTCGCGTTCACATCGGTTGGTGGCTGGGACACCCATGTCAACCAGGGCGCGGCCAAAGGGCAGCTCGCCAATCGGCTCGCCAGTCTCGGCGAGGGCCTGGACGCGCTCGCCACTGGACTGGGTGACAGCCTGAAGGACACGGTCATCGTCGTCGCCAGCGAATTCGGCCGCACGCTGCGCCAGAACGGCAACGGCGGGACCGACCATGGTCGCGGCAACGTCATCTGGCTGCTGGGCGGCCCGGTCGCGGGCGGTCAGGTGCTGGGCGAATGGCCCGGGCTGGACCGCGCCGCGCTGGCCGATGGCCGCGACCTTGCCGTGCGCACGGACTTCCGCCAGGTGCTGGCGCCGGTCTTGCAGCGGCATCTGGGCCTGGATGACGCCGCGCTGGCGGCGGTCTTCCCCGGTGCGCCCGCGCCGTGGCGCGATGCCGGTCGGTTGTTGCGCACCTGAGGCCGGGACTGCGCCCCACGCTTTTCAACCCCGAGGAGAGCAGCATGTCGAAAACCGCGGTTCCGTTGTTCGGTCTGTGCCTCTCGGCGGCGCTGTTGGCCTACTGCGTGCTGGTGGCGTCCGGCGGCTGACGGCCGCGGCGCGGCCGCCAGTACCGGACAAGCGGCGTCCGGTGGGCGTGGCCCTGCCTCAGCCGAAATAGCGCAGGTTCTTTACCGCGAAGTTGCTCAGGTGCGGGAAGACGGTGTTCAGGTCCGCCGCGCCGACGCCAAACCAGCTGGCCAGCGTCGCGCTCATCTGGTCCACCGACGTGGTCGGCAGCCAGCGGCCCTCTTCCGACATGTCGTCGGGGCCGCCGAGCACCAGCTGCGGCATGCGCCCGTAGAGCCCACCCTTGACCGCGCCGCCGAGCACGAAGTGGTGGTTGCCCCAGGCATGGTCCGTGCCGCCGCCCGAGGCCGGCTGGAGGGTGCGGGCGAAGTCGCTGGCGGTGAAGGTCGTCACGGCCTGGGCGACGCCGAGTTGTTGGGTGGCGTCGTAGAAGGCCTTCAGCGCCGGGCCGAGGTCGGAGAACAGCTGGTTCTGCTGGTTGAGCTGGTCGTTGTGGGTGTCGAAGCCGCCCATGCTGACGAAGAAGAGCTGGCGGGTCGCGCCCAGGCTGGCGCGGGCCTCGATCATCTTGGCCACCGTGAGCAGCTGCTGGGCGATGCCGCTGTTCAGACCGTTGAACAGGCCGGCCACGCTGCCGCCGCTGGTCAGCGCCGTGTTGAGCGCATTGCTGGCGCTGATGGCCTGCTTGAGTACGCTGGCGGCGGCATGCTCCTCGGCATTCGCATAGGGCTGCTGCAGCAGGCTCTGGTAGAGCGCGTACAAAGGGTTGGTGCTGGGGTTGCCACCAAAGCCGCGGATCGCAAATCCGTTGCCGGTGCCGACGGCCAGGCCCTGGGCGGCCATGCCGTTCATGAACACATTGTTCCCGCTGACCGACAGCGCCATCGGCACCACGCCGGCCGGCTGCAGGTCGGCGATGCGGCCGCCCCATCCGGTGGGCGAGGTGGCCGCGTTGCCGCCGAAGGACTGCCCGCGCTGCCACTGGTTCTGCTGGTCGTCGTGCGAGAACAGATTGCTCGGCACCAGCGCGTTGGCGGCATTGAACTCGGCCTTCGTCAGGGGCTTGACCAGCGGGCCGACATTGGCCTGCACCGCGAGATGACCCTGGTTCCACACGTCGGCCAGCGGCGTGAGCGCCGGATGCAGCCCGACGCCGCCGCCGTTGAGCGGCGCGAGCGACGACTGCGGCAGCGTCAGCCCGCCCGCGCCGGCCGTGCCACGGGCGCGCGCATAGGCCGCGTAGCCGGACGCGTCTATCGGGATGACCATGTTGTTGCCGTCGTTGCCGCCGTAGAGGAACACGCAGACGAGGGCGCGGTAGTCGCCGCCGGCCAGTGGCGCGGCGAGCGAAGGCAGGGCGGACGCGCCAGCCAGTGCGGCGGCGTGGGAGAGCAGATGGCGTCGGGTCAGCATGTCAGTTCTCCACCAGGTATTCAGGGCTCATCGCGGCCAGGAAGAGGGCGGCCTTGGCGCGCTCCAGCGGCTTGCTGGCCGGCGCGATCTGGGAAGCCTTCAGCAGCGCGGCCTGCAGTGCGGCGCTGGCGCGGCCGGCGAACAGCAGGCGGTTGATCTGCGCGACCAGAGCGGGCGGCGTGGCGGCCAGCGCTTGCCAGCGGCTGAGGTCGATGTGGGTACCGATCGCGCCGGGCACCGAGGGGTCCGCCGCCACGCCCTTGCCGTTCAATGCGGTGGCGAGCACGCCGCTGAGCTTGAAGGCCGCGCTGGCATTGAAGACGCCGAAGGCCGGGCCATCCAGCGACGGGTTGTCGGGCAGGTCGTAGTCCGGCGGGAAGAAGTTGAACACCGTGGCCGGGCTGTACACCGGCTGGCCCAGCGCGGCAGCTTGCGCGCGCAGCCAGACCCCATCGCTGCTGCCGCCCAGGGCCCGCAGCAGATGTGTCAGCTGCACGATGGGCTCGCGCAGCTTGCCGAAGCGGGACGGCTGGGCCGGGTTCAGCGCCTCGGTATCGGTCAGGATGGCGCGCAGTACGGCCTTCATGTCGCCGCGCGGCTTGGCGTTGAAGGCCTGGGTCACGCGCTCCACATAGGCGGGGCTGGGGTTGGCGGTGACGAGCTGCTGGATCAGCTGGCGCCCGATGAAGGGGCCGACATTGGGGTGGTTGAAGATGTTGTCCAGCGCCGCCTCCAGGTCGGCGCGGGCGCTCTGGCCGCCTGGCAGCACCACGCCGTTGAGCAGCTTCTTGCTGCCGGTGTCGTGGTGATCTTCGAAGGCGATCATCGGCGCGTCGTAGTAGCTCGGGTTGCCGAAGCGGTTGCGGGTCGCGCCGGGCCGCGGGGCATAGGTCCAGCCGGTGAAGGCGTGGGCAAAGCCCTCGACCGTGTCCTGGTCGTAGCTCGGGATCGGCTGGCCCTGGCCATCGAGCTTCTGGCTGCCATCGGGGTTGAGCTGCCACAGGCCGATGGTGAACAGCTGCAGCACCTCGCGGGCGTAGTTCTCGTTGGGCTGGATGCCCTTGGCCGGGTTGGGCTTGTCGTTGTTCGCCATGTTCAGATAGCGACCCATCGCCGGGCTCAAGGTCACCTCCCTGAGCACATCGCGGAAATTGCCGAAGCTGTGGCGCAGGAAGATGCGCTGGTAGTTCGCCATCGCATTCGGCAGCTTGATGACGTTGCCCGACACGACCAGGATCTCGGACAGGGCCAGCGCGGTGCGCTGGCGCAGCTGATCGGGCTGGTTGATCGCGTTCGCGAAGAACTGCACCTGCACCGGAAACAGCGTGTAGTTGTCGCGCCGGCAAGTGGGCCGCGAACCGGCCGGGCAGCCCTCGGCGGCATTCGGGTTGACGTAGGGCACGCCGCTGAAGTCCGAGTCGCTGCGGGCGAACTGGCTGGCCAGCCAGGCCTCGCGCCCCAGCGACATCAGCTCGGCCACGCTCTCGTCGGTCGGGCCGAAGCTGGCCTGGCCGAGCAGGCGCCGCGCGTCCGACTCCGTCATCTTGTTGGCGGGACTGCCGGGGGTGGCGGCAAGGGCGGTTCCGCTCAGGCAGGCGGCGACCAGCAGGCAGAGGCTCGAGTGCTTCATGTCGATCTCCGAGTGAGGCCCAGATGTTCGGTGCTTGACCCCACCCGCGTCTCGCCACCAGTTGTGGGCTTTCGTAAGCAAATGCGACCCCTGCGTTGCAGGCTGATGACAGGCCGTCGGTCGGCCTCAAATGGGAGGCGGCGTCATGATTTCGTCACGATCTCTGCTGCGAATCCAAGGCCTTGCCGCGTGGCTGTAAGGCCTGTCGGGACCGGGCGACTCAGTCCTGTGTTTCCTTTGCTTCGCCCAGCCATGTCCATCGTCCGCCGTTCCCTGCTCGTACTCTGCGCCCTCACCCTTGCTGCGCCGTCCTGGGCGCTCGACGTCCAGCCCTACAGCGCTTCCGCGCTGGCCGCGGCCCAGGGCGCCGGCCGCCCGGTGGTGCTGCATTTCCATGCCGACTGGTGTCCCACCTGTCGCGCCCAGGACAAGTCATTCGATGCACTGAAGTCCGAACCCGGCCTGGACGTGACGGTGCTGCGGGTCGACTACGACAAGGAGACCGAGCTCAACCGCGCCCTCAAGGTGCGCACCCAGTCCACGCTGATCGCCTATCACGGCGCCAGCGAGCGCGCCCGGCTGGTCGGCCAGACCGATGTCGATGCCGTGCGCAAGCTGCTGAAGGCGGCGCTGTGAGCGTCGCCGAGCTGGGACTGAGCGTCGCCGCGGGCAGCCTGACGACGCTGTCGCCCTGCGTCTTCCCGCTGCTGCCGCTGGTGTTGGGCGGCGCCCTGCAGGGCCACCGCGCGGCGCCGCTGGCGATGGGGCTGGGCATGACAGCCTCGTTTGCGCTGGCCGGTGTCGTGGTGGGCCTGCTGGGCGATGCCCTGGGGCTGGACCCGGCCCGGCTGCGCGTCTTCGCGGCCCTGCTGCTGGTGGCTTTTGGCCTGGTCATGCTGGTGCCGGCCTTGAACGAGCGCTTCACGCGCTGGATCAGCCCGCTGGCCGATTCGGCCAGCCGCGCCTCGGCCGGCGTGGACGCGGGCTCGCTGCGCGGCGCGCTGCTGCTGGGCGCCCTGCTGGGGCTGATCTGGAGCCCTTGCTCCGGGCCGCTGCTCGGCTCGGCACTGACGCTGGTGGCCAGCGAGGGCGGGGCCGGGCGCGGCGCGCTGATCCTGGGCCTGTTCGGCCTGGGCGCGGCCCTGCCGCTGATGCTGGCCGCCTATGCCTCGCGCGGCGCCACGGCCCGGCTGCGGGCCTGGGTGCTGGCTCACGGTGATGCCGGCAAACGGGTCTTCGGCGTGCTGCTGCTGGGGGTCGGCCTGGCCATTCTGAGCGGCGCCGACAAATGGGCCGAGGCCCAGATCACCCGGCATCTGCCCGACGCCTGGCTGGCGCTGACCACCCGATTTTGATTCCCTGACCGTTGTCCGCTGTCCGCGCACTGTCCGCGGACAGTCCTCGGCGTACGCAAGTGCCTGATTCATCGGGCCGCGGCAGCTGGCCCGCAGATTGCTAACTCCGGGGCATGAGTGCAGCTTTTCGTGACACCTCCGAGCAGGACCGGCCGCTCGCCCCGCGCCGCCGCAGGCCGCTGATCTGGGTCGGCGTTGGCCTGATTGCCGTGCTGGCCGCCGCCCTGGGCCTGCCGCGCCTGATGCAGGGCTGGTCGGCGGGCACCGCGGTCAGCGCCGCGCGGCTGAGCCTGGCCACCGTCGAGGTCGCGCCACTGACGCGCGATGTGGCCGGCGAGGGCCGCATCGTCGCGGCCCAGAGCCCGACGCTCTACGCCCCGGGCGCCGGCACCGTCACGCTGGTCGTGCAGGCCGGCGATCCGGTCAAGCGCGGCCAGGTGCTGGCCCGGGTCGATTCGCCCGAGCTGACCAACCGCCTGGCGCAGGAACGCAGCCATGTCGACGCGCTGCGTGCCGAGCTGGCGCGGGCCGAGGTCGAGGCCCGCCAGCAGACCGCGGCGCTGCAGAGCGCCTATGAAAACGCCCGCATCGACCAGCAGACCGCCGCCAACGACCTGGCCCGCCAGACCCAGGCCTTCGAGGCCGGCGCCACGGCCCGCATGCAGGTGGAGCGCGCCCAGGATGCCCTGGCCAAGGCCCGGCTCGCGCTCGACCAGGCGCGGGATCTGCGCGGCCTCAAGACCGACAGCCTCAAGCTCGACGTGCAGGCCAAGCGGAGCGCGCTGGCGCGCCAGCAGCTGCTGGTCGCCGACCTGGAGCGCCAGGTGGCCGAGCTGCAGGTGCGCTCGCCGGTGGACGGCCAGGTCGGCCAGCTCTTCCTGGCCGACCGCGCGAACGTGGCCCGCGACGCCAAGCTGCTGTCGGTCGTCGACCTGTCGGCGCTGGAGGTGCAGATGCAGGTGGCCGAGAGCTTCGCCCGCGAGCTGCAGCCGGGCATGCCCGGCGAGATCACCGGCAACGGCCAGCGCTGGGCCGGCCAGGTCAGCTCGGTGTCGCCGGAAGTCGTGAACGGTGAAGTCACGGCCCGCCTGCGCTTTGCCGGCCCGCAGCCCGAGCAGCTGCGCCAGAACCAGCGCCTGTCGGTGCGGGTGCTGCTCGACCGGCGCGACAAGGTGCTGGGCGTGGCGAGCGGCAGCTTCGTCGACGAGGGCGGCGGCAGCCATGCCTATGTGCTGCGCGGCGGCTTCGCCGAGAAGGTGGCCGTCAAGCTCGGTGCGCGCTCGCTGGAACGTGTGGAGGTGCTGTCGGGCCTGCAGGCGGGCGACCGGGTCGTGATCTCCGGGACGGACAACTTCAAGGGCGCGGAGCGCGTCCTGATTGCGGATTGAGGGTCATGGCTTTCGGTTGCGCTGTCGTGATGGCGAGGCCCAGCCGGGAGTTCGCCCCGTCAAGCTGAACCGAGTCCTGAGGCTCTCTAAACAGCAACCAACACCACGGCCCCAGCCCCAACACAACCCTGAGGAATCCCCATGCTCCAGATGGAAAAACTGCAGAAGGTCTACCGCACCGAAATGGTCGAGACCTATGCGCTGCGCGATTTCAACCTCACCGTCAACGAAGGCGAGTTCGTCGCCGTGACCGGCCCGTCCGGCTCGGGCAAGACCACCTTCCTGACCATCGCCGGCCTGCTGGAGGCCTTCAGCGGCGGCAGCTATCGGCTCGACGGCATCGACGTCAGCCGCATGGGCGACCGCGAGCGCTCGGCGGTGCGCAACCAGAAGATCGGCTTCATCTTCCAGGCCTTCAACCTGATCCCCGACCTCCATGTGCTCGACAACATCGAGGTGCCGCTGCGCTACCGCGGCTACGGCTCGGCCGAGCGCCGCAAGCGTGCCGCCGATGCGCTGGCCCGCGTCGGCCTGTCGGCCCGCGGCAAGCACTATCCGGCGGAGCTGTCCGGCGGCCAGCAGCAGCGCGTGGCCATTGCGCGGGCGCTGGCCGGCGAGCCGCGCCTGCTGCTCGCCGACGAGCCCACCGGCAACCTCGACAGCGCGATGGCGCGCAGCGTCATGGAACTGCTGGAGGAACTGCACCGCGACGGCGCCACCATCGTCATGGTCACGCACGACCCGCAACTCGCGGCCCGAGCGCAGCGCAATGTCCATGTCATCGATGGCCAGGTGGTCGACCTCGCTGCTGAACTGACCGCCTGAGATGATGCTCCGCGTCCAAGAATTGCCTGGGTTGGCCCCCCGGGGCGGCGGCGATGCCCGCAGCGCCGAGCCGCGAGCCGGCCGCCGGCACGGGTCGGCTTGGATGCGGGCCGGCGCACGGCGGGCAAGCGTGCTGCTCGCCTCCCTGCTGTGCTTGAACACGGCCGCCCATGCCGACGACCTGCTGCAGGTCTGGGCCCAGGCCCGTGCGGCCGACCCGCTGCTGCGCCAGGCCGCCGCGCTGAGTGGCGCGCAGCAGGCGTCGGTGGGCGTGGCGCGGGCCGCCCTGCTGCCGCAATGGAGCCTGCGCCGCGATGAACTGCGCGACCAGGGCGGCAACCGCAGCCACACGACCACCAGCAGCATCAGTCAGGCCCTGGTGGACCTGGCCGCGCTGAGCACCTGGGACGCCAGCCGCAGCCAGGCTTCGGCCGAGGCCGAGCGCCTCGCGGCGGCCGAGCAGGCGGCGCGCCAGCGCGTGGCCGAGGCCTATTTCGGCCTGCTGTCGGCCCAGGCCCAGCTCGCCACCGCGCGCGCCAACGAGGAGGCCTTCGACCGCCAGGTCCGCGAGGCCGAGAGCCGTTTCCAGGCCGGCCTGTCGGCACAGGTCGAGGCCGACCAGTCGCGGGCCTATCGCGAGCTGGCCCGTGCGAGCACGCTGGCCGCCGAGCTGGCGCTGGCCGATGCGCGCCAGGCCCTGGCCCAGGTGACCGGCAGCCCGCCCGCGACCGTGCAGCCGCTGCGCCAGAGCCTGGCGGCCCAGCCCCTGCCGGACGACGCCGAGGCCTGGGCGGGGCGTGCGCTGCAGGCCAATCCCGAGTTGCGTGCGCTGCAGCTGGACCTGCAGGCCGGCGAGCAGCGCATCGCCGCAGCCCGCGCCGGCCATCTGCCCACGCTCAGCCTGGCCGTTGACACGACGCGCCAGCGCGGCGACGGCGTGCCGGCTTCCGCCGGCGGAACGCCCACCCAGGTCGCGCTGCGCCTGAGCCTGCCGCTGTTCGCGGGTGGCGCCACGAGCGCCGCAGCCGAGCGCGCAGTCCTGCAGCGCGAGGCGGTGCGTGAGCAGATGGAGGCCGGCCGGCGTGCGGTGCAGCGCGAGGTGCGGGCCCAGCATCTGGCGGTGGCGCAGGGCGCGGCGCAGTTGCAGGCCGCGCAGGCTGCGGTCGAAGCCGCCGAGCGTGCGTTGAGCTCGACGCGCGCCGGCCTGACGCTGGGGACGCGCAGCACGACCGATCTGCTGCTCGCGATCCAGACCCTGACCGCGGCGCAAAACGCCCAGACCCAGGCCCGCCACCGCCATGTGCTGGCCCTGCTGGCCCTGCACCGCGCGGCCGGCTCGCTGGGCGATGCCGAGCTGGCCGCTGTGAACACCTTGCTGGAGAACTGAATGCTGCTGCATTACCTTGAACTCGCCGTCCGCAGCGCCCGCGCCTCCAAGGGCCTGAGCGCGCTGATGGTGCTGGCCCTGGGCCTGGGCATCGGCGCCTGCATGACGACGCTGACCGTCTACCACGTGCTCGCCGACGACCCGATTCCGCACAAGAGCGCGCGGCTGTTCAATGTGCAGATCGATGCCGGCGAGATGTTGGACTACAAGGCCGGCGAGGAGCCGACGTTTGACCTGACCCGGTTCGATGCCAACGCGCTGTTGCGCGACCGGCGCGCGCCGCGCCAGGCCATGATGAGTGGCAGCAACACCGCGGTGTCGCTGGCCGACGCCCGGACCAAGCCGGTTTTTTCCTCCGTCCGCTACACGTCCGCCGACTTCTTCGCGATGTTCGACGCGCCCTGGCAGGTCGGCGGCGGCTGGAGTGCTGCCGACGATGCGGCCGAGGCCCGCGTGGCGGTGATCTCGTCCGCGCTCAACGACAAGCTCTTCGGCGGCGCCAACAGCATCGGACGCGAGATCCTGGTGCGCGGCCAGCCCCTGCGCGTGGTGGGCGTGCTCAAGCCCTGGAAGCTGCAACCGCACTTCTTCGACCTGACGACGGGCAGCTACACGCAGATGGAGGACGTGTTCTTGCCGTTCTCGACCGCGATGGTGCTGAAGGTGGGTCACTGGGGAAACGTTCAGTGCTGGGGCAAAGGGTCCAACGGCGGCTCGGCCTATGACATGAACGCCTCCTGCTCGTGGATCCAGTACTGGGTCGAGCTCGACCGACCCGAGGACGCGGCCGCCTACCGCGACTATCTGGTGCGGTACTCGGAGGCCCAGCGAGCGGCCGGCCGCTTCGAGCGCCCGACCAAGGTGAGGCTGCGCAATGTGATGCAGTGGCTGGATTCGCAGAAGGTGCTGCCGGCCGACGTGCGGCTGCAGACCTGGCTGGCCTTCGGCTTCCTGCTGGTCTGCGTCGTCAACATGGTGGGCCTGCTGCTGGCCAAGACCATGCGGCGCGCCGGCGAGATCGGTGTGCGCCGCGCCTTGGGCGCGACGCGCCGTGCGATCTTTGCGCAGTTCATCGTCGAGGCGGGCCTGCTGGGCCTGGCCGGCGCGCTGCTGGGCCTGGCCCTGGCCGCCGGCGGCCTCTGGCTGGTGCGCCACAGCCCCAATGAATACGCCCGGCTCGCCGAACTCGACGCGCCCATGCTCGCGCTGACGCTGGGCCTGGCCCTGCTGGCCAGCCTGTGTGCCGGCCTGCTGCCGGCCTGGCGCGCCGCCCTCGTGACCCCCGCCGTTCAACTGAAGGTGCAGTGATGTCCTCTTCCATGACCCTGCCGGCCAACCCGCCGCGTGCCGGCCGCGGCTTGCTTGCCGGCCTGCGTGCCCAGCTGTCGGACCTGGCGCCCATCCTGTCCACGCTGCGCCGCCACCGCATCGCGGCCGGCCTGATCGTGCTGGAGGTGGCGCTGACCTGCGCCATCGTGACGAATGCGCTGCACCTGATCCAGACCCGCGTGGCCCTGCTCGACACGCCCACCGGCCTGGCCGAATCCGAGCTGGTCGTGCTGAATATTCGCGGCAGCCAGCGCATCGCGCCGGAGCTGGTGCCGGGCATCGTCGGCCAGGATTTGGCACGGCTGCGCGCCTTGCCGGGCGTCAAGGCCGCGACATCGACCCCCCAGATTGCGTTCTTCAGAAACAGCATCACCGGCAGCATCGCGTTGTCGCCTGGCAAGCAGGCGGATCGCATCATTGCGTCGCAGTACGGAGGCGATGAGCAATTGCTGCCCACCTTCGGGCTGCGGCTGGTGGAAGGCCGCAATTTCACGGCCGACGAGGTGCTCGATGGCTTTCAGGCCTTCAGCGTGGCCGAGCCGCGGATCGGCCAGGTCATCATCAGCCAGGCCGTGGCGCAACGCCTGTTCCCGGGCCGCTCGGCGCTGGGCCAGTCGGTCTATATTTTTGGCAGCGCACCGACCACCGTCATCGGCGTCGTGGAGACACTGACGCACCCGCAGATGCACCTCGGGCGCGGTGGCACGGCCGGCGAGAGCGGCAGCTATGCGATGGTGTTGCCGCTGCGCGATGGCGGCCGCTATGTGTTGCGCACCGAGCCTGGCCGGCGCGATGCGCAGATCAAGGCCGCGACCGCGGCGCTGGAGCAGGCCGACCCCAGCCGCGTCGTCACGAGCGCCCAAACCCTGACCGAGATGCGTGCGGAGTTCTATGCCCAGGACCGCGCGATGGCCTGGATGCTGGGCGGCGTCTGCGTGGCGCTGCTGCTGGTCACGGCGATGGGCATCGTCGGGCTGGCGAGCTTCTGGGTGCAGCAGCGCACCCGGATGATCGGCACCCGCCGCGCGCTGGGCGCCACCGAGGGCCAGATCCTGCGCTACTTCCAGCTGGAGAACCTGCTGCTGACGACGACCGGCATTGCCCTCGGCCTGGCCGGTGCCGTGGCGCTGAGCCGGCTGCTGATGCAGAGCTACGAGCTGCCGGGCCTGCCCTGGGGCTATCTGCCGGCTGGCGCGCTGTCGCTGTGGCTGCTGGGCCAGCTGGCGGTGTGGGTGCCGGCACGGCGTGCGGCGCGGCTGTCGCCGGTGGCGGCGCTCAGGAGCTAGCCGCTTGCAGTGTCCGCAGCTGGGCCATCCAGTCGGCCCAGTGCCGACGCACCTGCTCGCGCTGGCCGGCGTCCAGGCCCTGGAACAGCCTCAGCACGCTGGCCATGATTTCCTCCCGGTAGGCCTGCTCGGCAGGCAGGGTCTGCGACATGCGCATCAGCTGCGCCGTGCCGCCGGCCAGGTCCTGCCGGGCCCAGGCCTGCAGGGCTTCGATGGTGCCGGCCTGTCGCTGGGCGCGGGCCTGCAGCAGCCGGGGCAGGTCCATCTGCCAGCCCTCGGCCTCGGCACGGGCCTGCCGGCGCGCGGCGCGGTCGAGGTCGCCGAGCCAGCGCTCCAGCGTCTTGACATAGCGCGCGGCCCGCTGCGACGGCGCATCACGGCCGCTGTAGCGCTGCTTCCACTCGTCGGTGTCGTCGTCGAGCTTGTGCTGCAGATGCAGCCATTGCGCCGGCCGCAGCTCGGCCAGCAGCGGGGCGGCCAGCGGTGCCGCATGCTGCAGGCAGCGCTCCAGGCTGGCGCGGCCGGCGCGCTCCAGCGCCAGCAGCTCGTCCGCCGTCATGCCGCCTGTCTGCAGCGCGGCGCTGGCCTGCAGCAGCAGGGCCTGCAGATGCGGCAGCTCTTCGCGCCGATGCCAGGCCAGCCACAGGCGCAGCTGCTCCCTCAGGCGGGCCTGCTGGGCTGGCTCCAGGTCCAGGTAGCTGCTGGCCCAGAAGCCGGCAAGCAGCGGCAGCTGGTTGTAGGCCAGCGTCAGCGCGGAACAGCCGGCCAGTCCCAGCGCCAGGGCGAGGCAGAGCAGGGCGATGATGCGGCGAACCCAGGGCATGGCGGCATGGTCGCCGGCTGGCGCCGGCCTGTCATTTGCGAGGGCATTGCGGCCACCCGCCGGGGCCGCGCGCGGCGCCGGTTATCGTAGGCCCATGCCCACCGCCGAGCAGCCCGTGCCTCAGAAGGACCTGCCCCCCACGTTCAAGCTCGTGACGATCTGGCTGGTGGTCACGCTGGGCGTCTTCCTGGGCATCAAGGCCTGGGAACGCCAGCGTGAGGCCAGCCGCTTCCAGCTGGCGGGTCAGGACATCGTGCTGACCCGCGGCGACGACGGCCATTTTCATTGGCCCGGCCGCGTGGCCGGCATCGAGGTGGACTTCCTCGTCGACACCGGTGCAACCTCCACGGCCCTGCCCCAGGCCCTGGCCGAGCGCGCCGGCCTCACGCCGCTGGGTGCGGTGCGCACGCAAACCGCGGCCGGCGCGGTGCGGGGCTTTGTCGCCACGGCCGACATCGCGCTGGCCGGCGGCGTCCGCGCCGAGCGCCTCACCGTGACCGTGCTGCCCGAGCTGGCCGCTCCGCTGCTCGGCATGGACGTGCTCGGGCGGCTGCATTTCTCCCAGAAACCCGGCGAACTTCGCATCCAAGCCCCATGACCCGATCCGTTCTGTTGTTGCTGGCCGCACTGTGGACTGGTGCGGCCCCTGCCGCTTGCCCGCCGGCACCGGTGGCGCCCACGGCCGAGCAGGCCGCCGCCTGGGCGGCCCAGGCGCCGGACCGCGGCCTGCTGTGGCGCATCAGCCGCGATGGCCGCAGCAGCTATCTGTTCGGCAGCCTGCACCTGGGCAAGGCCGACTGGGCCTACCCCGGCCCGGCGCTGCGCCGCGCCTGGGCCGAGACCGAGGTGCTGGCGGTGGAGCTGGATCCGGCCGATGTCGGCGACGCGCTGGCCACGCTGTCGCCGTCCGCGCCGCTGCCGCCCGCCCAGGCCCGGCGCATCGAAGCCCAGGCGCGCGCCAGCTGCCTGCCGCCGGCCGCGCTGGCGGCCTTGCCGGTCATGCTGCAACTCAGCACGCTGACGCTGCTGGAGGCGCGCCGCGACGGCTTCGACCCGCTCTACGGCCAGGACCAGATGCTGCTGGCCTGGGCCAAGCGCGAGCGCCGGCCGGTGCAGTCGCTGGAGAGCGTGGACGAACAGCTCGCTGCGCTGGAGCCCGAGGCCGGGGCGCTGGCCGACCTGATCGACTCGACGCTGCGCCAGCTGCAGCGCGGCCAGATGCGTGCGCCCCTGCGCCAGCTGGCGGCGAGCTGGTCGCGCGGTGACCTGAAGGCGCTGGCCGACTACCCGCGCTGGTGCGCCTGCGCCGACACGGCCGCCGAGCGGGCCTGGCTCAAGCGCGTCAACGACGACCGCAACACCGCGCTGGCCGCGCGCATCGATGCGCTGCATGCCGCCGGCCAGCGGCTGCTGGTGGCGGTGGGTGCGCTGCACATGAGCGGGCCCGAAGCCCTGCCCCGGCTGCTGGCAGCGCGGGGTTTCGAGGTGAAGCCGGTGCTGCCCAGCAAGTAGCATCGGCCTCACAAGAGGAGACATCATGACGGACAACAGCTTCACCAAGTTCGTGCCCGGTTTCGAGTTCCTTCAGGGCCTGGTCAAGAACGCCGGCTCGGCCCTGCCCGGCATCGGCCAGTGGGTGGCGCCGACGCTGAACCCCGAGGAACTGGCCAAGCGCATCGAGGAGCTGCGCACCGTGCAGTTCTGGCTGGAGCAGAACGCCCGCATGCTGGCCGCCACCATCCAGGCGCTGGAAGTGCAGCGCATGACGCTGTCCACCTTGAAGTCCATGAACGTGCCGCTGGCCGACCTGCGCGACAGCCTCAAGCTGCCCGAGACGAGCGCCTGGCCCGGTGTGCCGCCCGAGGTGCTGGCCGCCGCGGCGCCGGTGGCCCAGGCGGCGGTCAAGACGGCCACCAAGACCGCCAAGGCCGCGGCCAAGACCGTCAAGGCGGCGGCCGACTCCGCCAAGACCGTGGGCGCACCGGCGGCCATCGACCCCACCCAGTGGTGGACCGCGCTCAGCCAGCAGTTCACCCAGCTGGCCACCGCAGCGATGAAGGACAGCGCGACGGATGCCGCCCGCAGCCTGGCCGGCAACCTGGTCAAGCAAAGCTTTGACGCCGCCAGCGACACGCTCAAGCGCGCCGCCAGCGTGCCCGGCACGGTGGTGGGCAGCGTGGCCAAGGGCTTCGCTGCCGGCGCAGCATCCAACGCGGCCTCCAAGTCTCCCGCGGCCAAGGCGGCGGCCCCGCGGGCGGCCAAGACCGCCAAGCCACGCATCAGCAGCGCCCGCCGCAAGCCCTGAACGCGATGTCCGACCTTGCCGACGATCTCGCCTCGCGCCGCGCCGCGCTGGTGGCCGCGCTGAGCCCGCTGCTGCCGGCCCACGCGCTGCTCTATCAGGCCGAGCAGACCACGCCCTATGAGTGCGACGGCCTGACCGCCTACCGCCAGCGCCCGCTGGCTGTGGCCCTGCCCGAGACCGAAGACCAGGTCGCTGCGGTGCTCAAGGCCTGTCATCGCCTCGGCGTGCCGGTGGTTGCGCGCGGCGCCGGCACCGGCCTGAGCGGCGGCGCGATGCCGCACGGCTCCGGCCTGACGCTGGCGCTGGCCAAGTTCAACCGCATCCTGCAGGTCGACCCGCTGGCCCGCACGGCGCGGGTGCAGTGCGGCGTGCGCAACCTGGCGATCAGCGAGGCCGCGGCCCCGCACGGCCTGTACTACGCGCCCGACCCCAGCAGCCAGATCGCCTGCACCATCGGCGGCAATATCGCGGAGAACTCGGGCGGCGTGCACTGCCTGAAATACGGCCTCACGCTGCACAACGTGCTGCGGGTGCGCGGCTTCACGGTCGAGGGCGAACCGATCGAGTTCGGCAGCGAGGCGCTGGACGCGCCGGGCCTGGACCTGCTGGCCCTGGTGGTGGGCAGCGAGGGCATGCTGGCCGTGGTCACCGAGGTCACCGTCAGGCTGGTGCCCAAGCCGCAACTGGCGCGCTGCCTGATGGCCAGCTTCGACGATGTGCGCAAGGCCGGCGACGCAGTGGCCGCCATCATCGCGGCCGGCATCATCCCGGCCGGCCTGGAGATGATGGACAAGCCGATGACGGCCGCGGTCGAGGACTTCGTCCACGCCGGCTACGACCTCACCGCCGAGGCCATCCTGCTGTGCGAGAGCGACGGCACGCCCGAGGAGGTGGCCGAGGAGATCGCCCGCATGGAGGCGGTGCTGCGTGACAGCGGCGCGACCGATGTGCAGGTCAGCACCGACGAGGCCCAGCGGCTGAAGTTCTGGAGCGGCCGCAAGAACGCCTTCCCGGCGAGCGGCCGCATCAGCCCCGACTACATGTGCATGGACTCCACCATCCCCCGCAAGCACCTGGCCACCATCCTGCTCGACATCCAGCAGATGGAGAAGAAGTACGGCCTGCGCTGCGCCAATGTCTTCCATGCGGGCGACGGCAATCTGCACCCGCTGATCCTGTTCGACGCCAACGACCCCGACCAGCTGCACCGCTGCGAGCTGTTCGGCGCCGAGATCCTGGAGCGCAGCGTGGCGCTCGGCGGCACCGTGACCGGCGAGCATGGCGTGGGCGTCGAGAAGCTCAATTCGATGTGCGTGCAGTTCAGCCCCGAGGAGCGCGCGCAGATGCTGCAGCTCAAGGCCGCCTTCGACCCCGCTGGCACCCTCAACCCCGGCAAGCAGATCCCGACGCTGCACCGCTGCGCCGAGTACGGCCGCATGCATGTCAGGCGCGGGCTGCTGGCGTTTCCTGAGCTGGAGCGGTTTTGAGCCTGGCCGATCTGCAGACCCTCATCCGCGACGCGCGCAGCCCGCTGCGCATCACCGGCCACGGCAGCAAAAACTTCTATGGCGAGGCGCCGGCCGGCGAGCCGCTGTCGACGCTGGCGCTGAATCGCGTCACCGCCTATGAGCCCAGCGAGCTCTTCGTCAGTGCGCTGGCCGGCACGCCGCTGGTCGAGGTCGAGGCGCTGCTGGCTCAGCACCGCCAGCGCTTGGCCTTCGAGCCGCCCCGCTTCGGTGCCAAGGGCACCGTGGGCGGCATGGTGGCGGCCGGTCTGTCCGGCCCGGCCCGCGCGGCGCTGGGTTCGGTGCGGGACCACCTGCTCGGCGCCGTGCTGATCAACGGCCGGGGCGAGCTGCTGAGCTTTGGCGGCACGGTGATGAAGAACGTGGCCGGCTTCGATGTCAGCCGCGCGCTGGCGGGCTCGATGGGCCAGCTCGGGCTGATCACCGAGGTCACGCTGAAGGTGCTGCCGCTGCCGGCCGCCGTCGCCACGCTGCGTTTCGACCTCAGCCAGCCCGACGCGCTGAAGGCCCTGAACAGCTGGGGTGGCCAGCCGCTGCCGATCGAGGCCAGCGCCTGGTGGGATGGGGCGCTTCTGCTGCGCCTGGCCGGCGCCGAGGCCGCCGTGGGCTCGGCCCGCCGCAAGCTCGGTGGGGACCTGATTCCGCCCGACCTCGCCGAGCCTTTCTGGACCGGCCTGCGTGACCAGACCGACGAGTTCTTCATTGGCGCCGAGCGCGCGGTGGCCAACGGTGCACGGCTGTGGCGGCTGTCGCTGCCCAGCACCGCGCCGGAGCTCAAGCTGCGCGGCGAACAGCTCATCGAATGGGGCGGCGCGCAGCGCTGGGTGGTCACGCCGATGGAGCCGGCCGCGGTGCGCGACGCGGCGGCCGGTGCCGGTGGCCACGCGACGCTGTTCCGCGCGCTCGACAAGTCGCCCGGCGCCTTCGCGCCGCTGTCACCGCCGCTGGCGGCCATCCACCGCCGGCTGAAGGCGAGCTTCGACCCTCACGGCGTGTTCAACCCGGGGCGCTTGTATGCAGACCTCTGACAACGTCGAGCGCGTGATGCCGCGCTATTACGCCCAGCGCGCGGCGGAGTACGAGCGCGTCTTCGACAGGCCCCACCGGCAGGCCGACATCGCGACGCTGAAGGCCTGGCTGCGCGAGCAGTTCGCCGGCCGCCACGTGCTGGAGGTGGCGACGGGCACCGGCTTCTGGCTGCCGCAAGCCACGGCGGATGCGGCCTCGTGGCTGGGCACCGACCTGAACCCCGAGGTGCTGGCGCTGGCCCGCGACAAACCGTTGGACTTCGGCCGCGTGCGTTTCACGCGGGCCGATGCCTATGCGCTGGCGGCTGCGGTCGGCCCGGGGCCCTTCGATGCCGCGTTTGCCGGCCTGTGGTTCTCGCATGTGCCGCTGTCGCGCCGCGCGGCGTGGGTGGCACAACTGCTTGCCTGCCCGCAGCCGGGCGCGCGCGTGGTGCTGCTCGACAACCGCTACGTTGAGTGCGACAGCACGCCGATCGCACGGGTCGATGCAGAGGGCAATGGTTTCCAACGGCGCCAGTTGTCCGATGGCAGCACGTATGAGGTGCTGAAGAACTTCCCGACCGCCGCGGAGTTCGAGGCCCTGCTGCCCGGTCGGCGGACCGAGTTCCGTGAGCTGGACTACTTCTGGACCCTGGTCTTCGAGGCCTGACGCCTGCGCCATGCAAACCACGCTTGCCCCCGAATTCGCCGGCACGCCGGATGGCACCGAGGCCGAGGCCATCCTGCGGCGCTGTGTGCACTGCGGCTTCTGCACCGCCACCTGCCCGACCTACCAGCTGCTCGGTGATGAGCTGGACGGCCCACGTGGCCGCATCTACCTGATCAAGCAGGTGTTGGAGGGCGCCACGCCCACGCGCGAAACCCAGGCCCACCTCGACCGCTGCCTGACCTGCCGCAACTGCGAGACCACCTGCCCGTCGGGCGTCGAGTACGGCCGCCTGGTCGACATCGGCCGGCGGGTCGTCGACGCCCAGGTCGAGCGTCCCGCGCCGGAGCGCCGGGTGCGCTGGCTGCTCAAGCAGGGGCTGACCTCGCCGCTGTTCAAGCCGGCCATGAAGCTCGGCCAGGCCTTCCGCCCCTTCGTGCCGGCGGCGCTGAAGGACAAGGTGCCGCCCAAGCCGCCGGCCACCGCGCACGACTGGCCGACGCGCCAGCTCAACCGCAAGGTGGCGCTGCTGCTGGGCTGCGTGCAGCCGGCGATGGCCCCCAACATCAACAGCGCCACCGCCCGCGTGCTCGATGCGGCCGGCATCCAGACGGTGGTTGCCGACGGCGCGGGCTGCTGCGGCGCGATCCGCGAGCATTTGGGCGACCACGAGGCCGCGCTGGCCGACATGCGGCGCAACATCGACGCCTGGTGGCCGCTGGTGTCGGGTCGGGGCGAGCGGGTCGAGGCCCTGGTGATGAACGCGTCGGGCTGCGGCGTGATGGTCAAGGACTATGCCCACGCGCTGCGCGACGACCCGGCGTATGCCGACAAGGCCCGCCGCGTCAGCGAGATGACGCGCGACCTCAGCGAGCTGTTGCCCGAGCTGGTGCCGCCGCTCAAGCCCCGCCTCAAGGCCCGTGGCGGCGCGCTGGCCTACCACCCGCCGTGCACGCTGCAGCATGGCCAGCAGCTCAGGGGCGGCGTGGAGGCGGCGTTGCGCGAGCTGGGCTTCAAGATCGCCTGTGCGCCAACCGACAGCCATCTGTGCTGCGGCTCGGCCGGCACCTACTCGGTGTTGCAGCCTGAGCTGGCCAAGCAGCTGCGCGACCGCAAGCTCGCCGCGCTGGCGCCGCTGCAGGCCGAGCAGATCGTGTCGGCCAATATCGGCTGCATCCAGCACCTGCAAGGCGGCACCGCCCAGCCGGTGCGGCATTGGGTGGAGGTGCTGGACGATGCCTTGCGGGGCGTCGACAGGCCCTAGTCCGCCAGGCCGGGCTCGGCCATCAGCCGGCCCAGGCCGGCGCGCTTGGCCTCGTAGAGCGCGGTTTCGGCGCGGCGTTGCAAATCGGCCAGGCCGCGGTCGCCGGGGCGCAGCTTGCCCCAGCCGGCGCTGAAGCTCAGGGCCTGGCCGAGTTCGGCGGGCGCGCGTTCGGCCACGGTGGCGCGCAGCCGCGCATCCAGTGCGATCGGGCCTTCGGGCAGGCAGCGCGCCATCAGCACGCCGAACTGCTCGCCGCCCAGCCGACCGGCCAGGTCGCCCAGCCGCATCTGGGCCTGCACGCAGCTCGCAAACAGGGCCAGCGCGCGGTCGGCGAAGTCGGGGCCGCTCTCGGCCACCAGGTCGGGGAAGCTGTCCAACTCAAACACCATCAAGGCCAGCGGCTCGTCGTAGCGGCGCGCCATCGAGATCAGGTCCACCGAGCGCCGCGTGAAGGCGCTGGCATCGATGAGACCGGTCAGGCCATCGGTCTGGGCCAGCCGCGCTAGCTCGGCCTCGGTCTGGCTGCGCCAGGCCAGCAGCAGCATCGGCAGCAGCAGCAGCAGCGCGAGCTGGCCGGCCAGGCCCAGCATCAGATTGGGCCAGGTCAGCGGCCCCAGCGCGAGGCCGGTGACGGCGGCGCGCCAGGCGATGGCCGCCAGCAGCGGCAGCACCGCGATCAGGCCCAGCAGCCGCCAGCGCCCGCTGTTCAGGCCCTGCAGCACGCTGCTGCGGCCCGGCCGCTCCAGCAGCAGGCCCAGCCAGGCGAGCTGGGCCACCAGCACCCCCTCGGCGAGGGCCTGGGCGATGGCGTGGTCGCCCCAGGGCGCCAGATGCACGGCGGCCAGCAGCAGCGGCGCTGCGGTCATCGCGCGGCGGCCGGGTTGGGGCGAGAACCACAGCGCCAGCGCGGCCCACAGCGCCGACAGGCCGGCGCTGATGCCCGCCAGGCCGAGGGTCTGGACGGCCTGTGCGGCGGCCAGACGTCCGCCGAAGGCCGGGCTGAGCAGGGCCAGCCCCAGGGCCAGCGCGACCAGGCCGAATTGCGCCCAGCGGCCGCCGGCATTGACACCGCGCCAGCCGATCAGCGTGATCAGCACCAGGGCCGCTGCCGCGGCCTGCATCGGCATCAGCGTGAACAGGGCCTCGGTGAGGCTCATACGCCCCCCTCGGGCGGCGGGTACTGGCCGGCCGGCTCGGCCCGCGAATGGGTGGGCGCCGGTATCATTTGCGCAGCGGGATGGGCGTCTCGCGCGGCACCGGCACCGCGGTCACGCTGTTCTGCGGCGAGCCGTCGATCAGGCGGTCGGAATAGGTCAGATAGACCAGGGTGTTGCGCGCCGGGTCGACGATGCGGACGATGCGCAGCCGCTTGAACACCAGCGAGATGCGTTCGCTGAATACCTCCTCCTGGCGCGGCAGCGGCTGGCCGATCTGGATGGGCCCGACCTGGCGGCAGGCGATGGCGGCCTCGGACTTGTCCTCGGCGATGCCCAGCGCGCCCTTGATCCCGCCGGTCTTGGCCCGCGACACATAGCAGGCCACGCCGCCGACCTTGGGGTCGTCGTAGGCATCGACGACGATCTTGTGGTCGGGCCCGACCAGCTTGAAGGCGGTGTCGACCGAGCCGATGGGCTCCGCAGCGGCCAGGCCGGCGGCGGTGAGCAGCAGGAGGAGGGCGGCGTGCTTCATCGGCCCAGTCTAAAGCGCGCAGGCCGCGGCCGGGCTGGGCACCGGCGTCTGGCGGCCGGTGAAGCGCGGTGATTCCGGGCGGCTGAGGTTGAAGTGGCTGAGCTGGTCGCTGCGCTGGTTGCAGACCCAGAGCTGCTGGCCAGCGCGGCAGGCGCTGCGCGGGTAGCTGCCGCGCACCCAGTGGTGGTCCAGCAGCCGCGGGCTGCCGGGTCGGGCCAGCGACAGCACGGCCAGGCTGTCGTGCAGCCGGTTCAGCGCGTACAGGTGGCGCCCGCCGGGCGCGAGGATCAGGTCCGACGCATAGCTGGTGCCGGCGAAGCCGTCGGGCAGCACCGAGATTTCGTCGCGCAGGCGCGGCCCGTCGGCGGCCAGCTCGATGGTGGACAGCGTCGACGACTCCTCCTGCAGCACATAGACCCAGCGCGGCTGCGCCGGATGGCAGACGAAGTGCCGCGGGCCGGAGCCGGCGCTGAGCGCGAGTTCGTGCGCCGGTGTCCCGGGCAGGCCGGGCCCGAGAGGCCAGACCAGCAGGCGGTCGCGGCCGAGGTCGGTGCCGAGCAACCAGCGGCCGTCGGGGCTGGCCTGGATCATGTGGGCATGCGGCGCGTCGTGGCCGCTGCGGGCCTGGCTGCCCGGCGGGCGCCGGACGGCCTGGGCCGGGCCGGGGCGGCAGTCGTCGCCGCTGCAGCCCGGCCAGGCTTCGGCGGGGCCGAGGCGGCCGTCCGGCAGCAGTGGCAGCGCTGCGAAGCTGGCGCTGCCGTAATGGGCCACCCAGAGGCGGCCGGCCGCCAAAGCCAGGTGCACCGGCCCCTGGCCGCCGCTGGGCTGGCGCTGCTGCAGTTGCAGGCGGCCCGCCGCGTCCTGGGCATAGACGGCCACATGGTCGCCGGCCTCCTCGGCGGCATAGACGCAGTGGCCCTCGGGGGCCAGCCAGCTTGGGCTGTGCGGGTTGGGCGTCAGGCCACAGGGCCGCAGGCCGCCGTCTGCCGCGATCTCGAAGCTGTACAGGCCCTGGCCGAGCGGCGCATAGCTGCCGACATGCAGGAAGCGGGGCGTGAGGGGCGCGGCGGCGGCAGGCATCAGCAGGGCGGAGGGCAGGGTCAGCAGGGATCGGCGTTGCATGTTCTTGGGTCGGCCGGGGCGGGCCGCGAGGCCGGTCGGGTCAGCAGTTCTCGTACTTCCAATGTCGGGCCTTGCCTTCGGCCAGCCATTGCACCGCCTGGGCGATGCGCTGGTGGCGGGTGGCTGCGCGTTTGGCTTCCAGCACCCATTCCAGGTAGTCGCGCTGCTTGCTGGGCGAGAAGGCGTCGTAGGTCGCGCGGGCGGCCGGGTTCGCGGCGAGCGCTGTGGCGAGGTCGTCCGGCATCTCCAGCACCGCGCGCGGCTCGCGCCCGGGCTTGACGGCACGCGGCGCGCCGGCGCGCAGCAAGGCGGCGGCGGCCTCGATCTGGCGACGCAGCGCGTCGCGGTCGGGCAGGTCGGCCAGGGTCTGCAGGCGGCCGAAGTCGCCCATCGTGCCGGCCTGGGCCGGCTCGGCGCCCGCGCGTTGCCAGAAGCCGAAGGCGCAGTGCGCCTTGAAGGCCGACATGCCGCACAGCAGCTTGCCGTCCAGCAGGAAATGCGGCCGGCTCCACTTGATGGTCTCGACGACCTCGGGGCAGGCCGCATGCACGTCCTCGCGCAGCCGGCTCAGGAGGGGCTGCGCAAACGCCGCGGCGCGGGCCAGGTAGGCGTCGATGCGCGGGTCGAGCGTGGGCATCTTCACTCGGTGCGGGCGAGATGGTGTTCGATGCGGCGGTCCGGAATCAGCCACAGCGCGGCGACCAGCGCATAGCCGGCCAGCGACAGGCCCACATGCACGAAGGCCAGCGCGATGGACGCCAGATAGATGAGCGGTGACACCTTGCCTTTCCAGTCCCGGCCCAGGGCCTCGGCCAGCGCGGTGCGGTTGCTCGGGATGCGCACCAGCGAGCGCTGCAGCAGCACCCAGGCCAGTGCGGACATGATCATCACGCCGCCGTAGACCGCCACCGGCAGCGGCGCGAAATGGTTCTCGCCCATCCAGCCGGTGGCAAAGGGCAGCAGCGACAGCCAGAACAGCAGGTGCAGATTGGGCCAGAGCACGCCGCCGTTGATCTTGTGCACCGCGTGCAGCAGATGGTGATGGTTGTTCCAGTAGATGCCGACGTAGATGAAGCTCAGCACATAGGACAGGAAGACCGGCCACAGCGGCGCGAGCGACGCCCAGTCGGCCCCATGCGGCACCTTCATCTCCAGCACCATGATGGTGATGATGATGGCGATGACGCCGTCACTGAAGGCTTCGAGGCGGGTCTTGTTCATGCGGAGCGTTGGCGCGGGGTTGTCATTTCGGCCAGTCTAGACTTCCCGTCCCCGCCCGCCGCCTCCGGACTGACCCTTGCGACGCCTGCTGCTGATCCTGTTGTTCGCCAGCGCCCCGGCCGGGTCGCAAACGCCGGCGCTGACGCTGGAGCAACTGCCCCGCCCGACCATGCCGCCCGGCGAACGCGGGCCGGTGGTGCCCTCCCAGGTCGAGCGCTGGCGCGAAGAGGCCAAGGCGCTGGAATACGGCGATGGCGTGCGGCGTGACGAGGTGGCCGCGGCCAAGCTGTACTGCCGGGCCGCGCGCTATGGCGACGCCGAGTCGCAGTTCAACCTCGGCTGGATGCTGACCAACGCTCGCGGCATCCAGCGCAACGATGCCGAGGCGGCCCATCTGTTCGCCGCGGCGGCCGAGCAGGGCCTGGCCCAGGCGCAGAACATGCTCGACAAGATGGGCGGCACGCCGCTGGGCGACCCGCCGCCCTGCCTGCGCCCGCCCGAGACCGACCCACCGGTGGCAGCCGCGGCGCCGGCGCCACAGCCCGCGCGGGGCGCCCGGCCCGCGTCGCTGTGGGCCACGCTGCCGCTGCCGTCGCAGGCACCGCCGGCCATCGTCAACTATGTCAAGCTCGTCGCGCCCGAGTACCAGCTCGCGCCTGCCCTGGTGCTGGCGGTGATGGCCCAGGAGTCCAACTTCGACCCGCTGGCCGAATCGCCCAAGAAGGCGCAGGGCCTGATGCAGCTCATCCCCGAGACCGCGGCGCGCTTTGGCGTCATCCGGCCGCGCGACCCGTCGCAGAACATCCGCGGCGGCATGGCCTATCTGCGGTGGCTGCTGGCCTACTACCAGGGCGATGTGCAGCTCGCGCTGGCGGCCTACAACGCCGGCGAGAAGGCGGTGGACCGCTACCTCGGCGTGCCGCCCTATGCCGAGACCCGGCTTTATGTGCGAAAGATCATGGCGAGCGTGGGCGGTCAGCGCGTCCACCCCTTCGATTCCAGCATCGTGTCGCCTTCGCCCACGCTGCTGCGCCTGCGCGGCGGTTGAGCCCTGGTTCCACCCTGCCTCACCCACCCATGTCGACCGTCGAACCGCTGCATGTCGAGACCTTGCTGAAGGTGTTTCAGCTCGTCGCGACGCTGCTCGCCCTCGTCACGCTGGGCGGCGCCTGGCAATTGCGCGGCGAGCGCGGCATGTGGCTGTGGTCCGGCGCGTTCGCGGCGTCGGCGCTGACCCAACTGGCCCGGCCGCTGCTGGTGGCCTTCGGTGCGCCCCCGGCGCTGCTGTCCATCGGCCATGTGGGTGGCGTCGTGGCGGCGCTGTTCGTGCTGCTGGGTCTGCGCGCCTACCTGGGCCAGCCGGCGCGCTGGCGCTGGCCGCTGGCTTGCGCAGTGCTGCTGGCGCTGGCCTCGTTCACGGCGACGGCCGCCACCGGCCAGCTTGCGATGTCGCTGGTGCTGACCCAGGCCGGCACGGCCCTGCTGCTGATCGCGCCGGCGGCGCATGCGGCCTGGCGGGCCTGGCGCGCACGCGGCGGTTTCGCGATGGGGTTGATGATGAGCGACCTGATCGCCAGCGTCGTCGCCGACCTGGGCCGCAGCCTGTCCGTGTCGCCCTGGCTGGTGGTCGACCGCGCCCAGGCCACGCAGAACAACGCCTACTGGCTGCTGATCGCGATCACGCTGATGATCGTGCAGGCCTTCGCGCTGGTGCTGCTGATCCACGACCATGCGCTGCGGCAGATCCGCCGCCTGATCGAGGTCGACGTGCTGACCGGCCTGCTGAACCGCCGCGGTTTTGACGAGCGCATCCGCCGGCTGCTGCAGCGCGGCGCCGCGCATGCGCCCGTGCTGGCGCTGCTGGACGTGGACCATTTCAAGCGCATCAATGACAACTTTGGCCATGCCGTCGGTGACGCCGTGCTCAGCGGCATCGGCGAGCGCCTGCGCGAGACGCTGCGCCCGGTGGACCTGGCGGTGCGTTTGGGCGGCGAGGAGTTCGCGGTCGTCTGGCCGCAGGCCGAGGCCGACGCCGAGCAGCGCCTGGGCGAGCGGCTGCGCGACGCCATTGCGTCGCGCCCCTTCCAGACCGCCGCCGGACCGCTGAACGTCACGGCCAGCGTCGGCGTGGCGCGTGCCCGCGGCGCCGGCGAGCCGCCCGAGACCCTGTTCAGCCGGGCGGATGTGGCGCTCTACCGGGCCAAGCACGAGGGGCGGGACCGGGTCGAGCTCGCCGCCTGAACCCGGCTGGGGTTTGACAGCCGCGGCCGGTGCTGGCAGCGTCGGTGGCATGCGTGCCCTGATGCTTGGTCTGGTTTGCGTGCTCGCTGCAGTGCCATGCCGCGCCCAGCCCCTTTGCCCCGTCGAGCCTTTGAAGATCGCCTTCCCGGACCGGGCCGCCGGTGCCTTCCTGCGCGGCACCGGTGCCGAGTTCGATGCCGACGACCCCGGTATTGTCGTGCGGGAGGTGAAGTCGGCCCTGAAAGCGCTCGGCTGCCCGGCCGACCTGATCCGCCTGCCACACAAGCGCGCACTGGCGCAGATGGACGCCGGTACGGTCGACTTCGTCGTCGGTTTCGCGGATTCGCCGGAGCGGCTGCGGCTGTGGCGGTTTCCGCTCGGTCCGCAGGGCGGCGTCGACAAGAGCATGGCCATCGGCGAGTCGCCGATCCAGTGGGTGGTGCTGGCCTCGCGTCGGCATGAACTGCAGGCTCTGTGGCGCGAGGGCCGGCTGGGCGATCACCTCGGCGCCGGTCAGGACACCCTGGCCGCTCAGCTGGCGGCCGAGCAGGGCCTCAAGACCACGCAGGTGATCAACCTGAACGAGGTGCCCAAGCTGCTCGCGCTGGGGCGCTTCGATGCGATCGCGTTTCCGACCATGGCCTACGCGGAGCCGATGAGCCAGAGCCAGCAGCCGCTGGCGACGCTGGAGCCCCCGCTTGGCCGTTTGCAGTACTACGCCCCGGCCAGCCGCGCGCTGTTCGAGCGCGCCCCGGCCCTGGTGCAGGCGTTCTGGAATGCACTGTGTCAGGAGGCGCGTCGGCGCCCCGTGTCGCCGGGCTGCAGGCCATGAGCGCTGCGCGTTGCGCCGCCGGCATTGCTCCAGCCGGGTCGATGCGCAACTGGCCGCGGTGCCGCCGGGCGCTGTTGATCGCAGGGGCCACGATGCTGGGCGCCGCGGGCGTGCCGGTGGCCGCCGCGCAAGAGCCGGTCTGGCCGACCCAGGGCTGGCGTACCTCGACCCCGGAAGCCCAGGGGCTGGACTCCGACGCGCTGGCGGAGGCCCTCGACCATGTGCGCGACCACGGCACGCGCATCCACAGCCTCACCATCGTCCGCAACGGCCACATCGTGCTGGACGCGTACTTCTGGCCCTTCCAGAACGGGCAAGTGCACGACCTGGCGTCGGTGACCAAGTCTGTGACCACGACGCTGGCCGGGATCGCGGTTGGCCAGGGGGCCTTCACCGGCATGTCGCAGACCCTGGCGTCGATCTTCGACGCGCGGTCGATGGCCCATCTGGACGAGCGCAAGCGGCGGCTGACGCTCCAGCATCTGATGTCGATGACCGCCGGGCTGGACTGCCATGCCGAGCCCGCCGAGGCCACGCTCTGGCAGATGCGCAACAGCCAGGACTGGACCCAGTTCATGCTGGACCTGCCGATGCGCGACGAGCCGGGAAGCCGCTTTGAGTACTGCTCGGGCGGCATGCATCTGCTCTCCGGTGCGATCACGCGGGCGACCGGCGTCAGCGCCTCGGAGTTTGCGCGGCGCGAGCTGTTCGCGCCGCTCGGCATCGGCCACGCGGAATGGCCGGCCGATGCCCAAGGCATCTCGTTCGGCTGGGGCGACCTGCGCCTGCAGCCGCGCGACATGGCCAAGCTGGGCTATCTGTGGCTGAACAACGGCCGCTGGGAGGGGCGACAGATCGTCCCCAAGGACTGGATGGAAGCAGCCGTGCAGCCGCAGGCTCAGCCGCCCAACAGCCGTCAACAATACGGCTACGGGCTGTGGCTGCATGCCGACCGTCAGCCGCCGGAGTTCGAGGCGGTTGGCCGGGGCGGCCAGCGCATCGCCGTCGTGCCGGACAAGGGCCTGGTCGTCGTGTTCACCGGCGGGTCGTTCGAGCCGGGCGAGATCGGGCCCTTCATCTGGCGAGCGCTGAAGTCGGATCGGCCCCTGCCGGAGAACCCGGCCGGCGCGGCCCGCCTGGCGGCCGCGGTGTCAGCCGCTGCGCTGCCGCCGCGGCCTGCGGCATTCGTCCCTGCGCTGGCGCAGCGGGTGTCCGGCCGACACTATCGGCTCGAAGCCAACCCGCTGGACCTGAAGTCCCTGGTGCTCCGCTTCCAGCGTTCGGGCTCGGCGGAGTTGGAGCTGCAGATCGGCGATCGGCGTGACGGCCCCCGGCCCATCGGCTTGGACGGCGTGGCGCGGGTGTCGGCCGGCGGACCCTCCGGCCTGCCGGTGGCCGTCAGCGGTGCCTGGCTGAGCGAGGACAGGTTGCGCATCGACTACGACGAGGTTGGCGCGATCAATGCGTACCGGATCCTGCTGCGCTTCACCGGCAAGGATGTCGAGGTGAGCCTGTCCGAACGGACTCAGCTGATCCCGCAGACGCGGTTCCGAGGAAGGTCGAGCCGATGAGGCCCGTCACATGCTGCGCCGGTACTGCCCGCCCACCTCGAACAACGCGCCGGTGATCTGGCCCAGCGAGCACACCCGCACCGCGTCCATCAGCACCTCGAACACATTGCGGTTCTCGATGACGGCCTGCTGAAGCTTGGCCAGCATGGCCGGCGCCTCGGCGGCGTGGCGGCTGTGGAAGTCGGCCAGGCGGCTGAGCTGGCTCTGCTTTTCTTCCTCGGTCGAGCGGGCCAGCTCGATGTGCTCGGGCACCGGGTCGCCCTTGGGGTTGCGGAAGGTGTTGACGCCGATGATGGGGTACTCGCCGGTGTGCTTGAGCATCTCGTAGTGCAGGCTCTCCTCCTGGATGCGGCCGCGCTGGTAGCCCGTCTCCATCGCACCGAGCACGCCGCCGCGTTCGCTGATGCGCTCGAACTCGGCCAGCACGGCTTCTTCCACCAGCTCGGTCAGCTCGTCGATGATGAAGGCGCCCTGGCTCGGGTTCTCGTTCTTGGCCAGGCCCCACTCGCGGTTGATGATCAGCTGGATGGCCATCGCGCGGCGCACGCTGTCTTCGGTGGGCGTCGTGATCGCCTCGTCAAACGCATTGGTGTGCAGCGAGTTGCAGTTGTCGTAGATCGCGATCAGCGCCTGCAGCGTGGTGCGGATGTCGTTGAAGGCGATCTCCTGCGCATGCAGGCTGCGGCCGGACGTTTGCACGTGGTACTTCAGCTTCTGCGAGCGCTCGTTGGCGCCGTAGCGGTCGCGCATCGCGACGGCCCAGATGCGGCGGGCGACGCGGCCGAGCACGGTGTACTCGGGGTCCATGCCGTTGCTGAAGAAGAAGCTCAGGTTGGGCGCGAAGTCGTCGATGTGCATGCCTCGCGCCAGATACGCCTCGACGAACGTGAAGCCGTTCGAGAGCGTCAGCGCCAGCTGGCTGATCGGGTTGGCCCCGGCCTCGGCGATGTGATAGCCGCTGATGCTCACCGAGTAGAAATTGCGCACGTTGTGGTGCACGAAGTACTCGGCGATGTCGCCCATGACCTTCAGCGAGAACTCGGTCGAGAAGATGCAGGTGTTCTGGCCCTGGTCTTCCTTCAGGATGTCGGCCTGCACGGTGCCGCGCACATTGGCCAGCACCCAGTCCTTGATCTTGGCGGCCTCGTCGGCCGTGGGCTCGCGGCCGTTGTCGCGGCGGAACTTGTCGAGGTTCTGGTCGATGGCGGTGTTCATGAACATCGCCAGGATGGTGGGCGCCGGGCCGTTGATGGTCATCGACACCGAGGTGCTTGGGTTGCACAGGTCGAAGCCGTCGTACAGCACTTTCATGTCGTCCAGCGTGGCGATGCTGACGCCGCTGTTGCCGACCTTGCCGTAGATGTCCGGCCGCGGCGCGGGGTCGGCGCCGTAGAGGGTGACCGAGTCGAAGGCGGTGGACAGGCGCTTGGCCGGCATGCCCTCGCTGACCAGCTTGAAGCGGCGGTTGGTGCGGAAGGCGTCGCCTTCGCCGGCGAACATGCGGGTCGGGTCCTCGCCCTCGCGCTTGAAGGCGAACACGCCGGCCGTGAACGGGAAGCTGCCGGGCACGTTCTCCAGCATCAGCCACTTCAGCAGCTCGCCGTGGCATTCGTAGGTCGGCAGCACGACCTTGCGGATCTTGGTGCCCGAGAGGCTCTGCGTGACGAGTGAGGTGCGGATCTCCTTGTCGCGGATCTTCACGACGTACTCGTCGCCGGCGTAGGCCTTGACCATGTCGGGCCACTGGGCCAGCAGCTGGCGCGCATCGCCGTCGAGCTTGCCGCGGCGCTGCTCGGCCAGGTCGGCCAGCGCGATGCGGGCGCCCTGCTTGTCCGGGTTGGCCGCCTCCAGCATCGCGCGGCTGGCTTCGAGCTGCTGGATCTCGCGGGCGAGCGCCGCCTGCTTGCGGGCGCGGGCCTTGTAGCCGCGCACCGTGTCGCTGATGTCCGCCAGGTAGCGCACCCGCGCGGCCGGCACGATGGGCGTCTGGTGGGTGCTGTGGCGGGTGTCGACGCGGGGCAGGCGGCCCTCGCCGAAGTGCAGGCCAAGCTCAGCCAGCCGCGCCTTCAGCGCCTGGTAGAGCGCCGTCACGCCGTCGTCGTTGAAGCGGCTGGCCATGGTGCCGAACACCGGCATCGTGTCCGGCGACTGGCCGAAGGCCTCGCGGTTGCGTTGCACCTGCTTGGCCACGTCGCGCAGGGCATCGAGCGAGCCCTTGCGGTCGAACTTGTTGATCGCGACGAACTCAGCGAAGTCCAGCATGTCGATCTTCTCGAGCTGGCTGGCGGCGCCGAACTCCGGCGTCATCACATACATCGGCAGGTCCACCAGCGGCACGATGGCGGCGTCGCCCTGGCCGATGCCGGAGGTCTCGACGATCACGAGGTCAAAGCCGGCGACCTTGGCTGCGGCGATGACGTCCGGCAGGGCCGGCGAGATTTCGGAGCCGAAGTCGCGCGTGGCGAGGCTGCGCATGAACACGCGATAACCGTGGCTCCACGGGCTGATCGCATTCATGCGGATGCGGTCGCCCAGCAGCGCGCCGCCGCTCTTGCGGCGCGACGGGTCGATGGAGATCAGCGCCACCCGCAGCGCATCGCCCTGGTCCAGCCGCAGGCGGCGGATGAGTTCATCGGTGAGGCTGCTCTTGCCGGCGCCGCCGGTGCCGGTGATGCCGAGCACGGGGGTCTTCAGGCCCTGGGCCTGGGCGCGCAGCGCTTCCACCAGCGCCGCGTCGGCCTTGCCGTTTTCCAGCGCGGTGAGCAACTGGGCGAGGGACCGCCACGCGCCCTCCGAGTGGCCGGTGATGGCGTCCAGCGTCTTCGGCGCATGCACGCTGAAGTCCTGGTCGGCCTTCATGACCATCTCGCCGATCATCCCTTGCAGGCCCATGCGCTGGCCGTCCTCGGGGCTGAAGATGCGCACGCCGTGCTCGGCCAGTTCGCGGATCTCGGCCGGCACGATGACGCCACCGCCGCCGCCGAAGACCTGGATGTGCGCGCCGCCGCGTTCCTTCAGCAGCTGCACCATGTACTTGAAGTACTCGACGTGGCCGCCCTGGTAGGAGCTGATGGCGATGCCCTGGGCGTCTTCCTGCAGCGCGGCGGTGACGACCTCGTCCACCGAACGGTTGTGCCCGAGGTGGATGACCTCGGCGCCCATGTTCTGCAGGATGCGCCGCATGATGTTGATGGCGGCGTCATGCCCGTCGAACAGGCTGGCGGCGGTGACGAAACGGACCTTGTGGGTCGGGCGGTACTCGGCCAGCGCCTTGTAGTCGGCGGCGAGATCGGTCATGGCTGTCTCCTTGCTGGACGTGATTCTAGGCGGCTGGTTGACGTAAACGTCAATTGCGAGCCGGTCTAGGGTTATCCGGGCCGCAGCCGCTCGCAGCCTGCCGCGATGATGCGCACCTCGCCAGATCCGGCGTTCCACCTCTCCGTCGCATGAGCAACCCTTCGACTGCCACGCCCGACCTGGGCACCGAACTGACGCTGCGCGGCATCGTCCTCGGCATCCTGATCACGCTGGTCTTCACGGCGGCCAATGTGTATTTCGGCCTCAAGGCCGGCCTCACGTTTGCCACGTCCATCCCGGCGGCCGTCATCGCGATGGCCCTGCTGCGCAAGTTCAGCGGCAACTCCATCGGCGAGACCAACATCGTGCAGACCATCGCCTCGTCGGCGGGCACGCTGTCGTCCATCATCTTCGTGCTGCCCGGCCTGGTGATGATCGGCTGGTGGACGGGCTTCCCGTACTGGATGTCGGTCACGCTGTGCGCGCTGGGCGGCGTGCTGGGCGTCATGTATTCCATCCCGCTGCGCCGTGCGCTGGTCACCAACTCGCCGCTGCCCTACCCGGAGGGTGTGGCCTGCGC
>RXJV01000103.1 GCA_003963075.1 Burkholderiales bacterium | reverse complement strand
CTCGCGGCTGATCTTCCACTGCGCGGCGACCTTCTCGGCCGTCAGGCCCATGCCGTAGGCGATGCCGATGTTCTCGTCCTTCTCGAAGATCAGCGGGCTCAGCGACGGCTTGTTGCCGCCCATCGGGATCATCGACATCGACTCGACGCCGCCGGCGAACATCACATCGGCCTCGCCCACACGGATGCGGTCGGCCGCCATCTGCACGGCGGTGATGCCGGAGGCGCAGTAGCGGTTGATCGTCACGCCACCCACCGTCGGGCCGAAGCCGGCCAGCACCGAGGCCACGCGGGCGATGTTCATGCCCTGCTCGCCTTCGGGGAAGGAGCAGCCGACGATGGCGTCTTCGATCGCCTTGGCTTCCAGGCCCGGGGCCTGGGCGAGGGCCGCCTGCATGACCTTGACGAGCAGTTCGTCAGGCCGGGTGTTCTTGAAGTAGCCCCGGCCGCTCTTGCCGATCGGCAGACGGGTGGCGGCGACGATGTAGGCGTCTTGGACTTGCTTGCTCATGGTCTTTCCTTTCAAGGCCCTCGCGAGCCTCTCTTTGTTCAAGCCTGGGGCTTCTCTTTGGGCACCCAGGCCCAGACGAATTCACACTGGATCGGCTCGATGCCGGCTTCATCGGTGACCGTGACGGCCACCTTCACTTCACCCTTGGGTTCGCGGGCGAGCAGCTCGCGCTGCTCGGCGGTCAGGTGCGCCTCGGCACGCAGGGCCCCGGTCGCGCGCTTCTTGAACGCGACGTTGAGGCTCTTGCACAGCGGCAGGCAGTCATCCCGCACATTCATGCCGACGACCATGCCGGTGGCGGTCTCGGCCACCAGCGTCATGGCCGCCGCATGCACACCGCGGATGTGGTTCTGCACCGGACGCCGGTTGGCGATACGGATCTCGCTGCGCTCGGGCGTGAGCGCGACAAAGTCCAGCCCCGCCGTGCCGGTGAGCGGCACCGCGCGCCGCAGCGCGAAGTTGCGCGCGGCGCCGCGCAGCGGGGCGGGCAGGCCGTCCAGCGTGGCAAGGGTGCGTTGAAGCCGGTTCATGTTGCCTTCGGTCTACTCTTGATCGGAGTCAAGGTTCGCAGCTGAGTGGGCGTAGCGAGCGGACACCAGGCTACGCGGACGGCGCGCAGGAACCGGAACGTACTTCTTGTACGTGAGGATTCCGAGCACCGGCCAATGACGCATGGTGTTCGCGCAGTAGCCCAATCAGTTGCGAACGGGTTTGCCCGTCTGGAGCATGCCCATGATCCGCTCTTGCGTCTTGGGGTTGTCCAGCAGCGCGCAGAAGTGCTTGCGCTCCAGGGCCATCAGGTACTCCTCGGTCACCAGCGAACCGGCCTCGACCTCGCCACCGCAGACGACGTCGGCAATCGCCGCCGCCAGGTGGTAGTCGTGGGCGCTGACGAAGCCGCCGTCGCGCATATTGGCGACCTGGCCCTTGATGGTGGCGATGCCGCTGCGGCCCGCCACCGGGAACACGGCCTTGTGCGGCGGGCGGTAGCCGGCCTCGGCCATGCCCAGCGCGGTGGCGGTGGCCACGTGCAGCAGCTCGTCCTTGTGCGGGACGATGATGTCGCTGTCGAGCAGGAAGCCGTTCTTGCGGGCTTCATGCGCCGAGGTCGCGACCTTGGCGGTGGCGGCGGTCAGGAAGCCGTCCTTCAGGAAGCTGAGGATGTCGGCCCCGGCATTGCCGGCGGCGGCCATCTCGGCGGCGCGGCGGGCGATGTAGGTCAGGCCGCCCGCGCCCGGCACGAGGCCGACGCCGACTTCCACCAGGCCCACATAGCTCTCGACATGGGCCACGCGCCGCGCGCAGTGGATGGCCAGCTCGCAGCCACCGCCCAGCGCGAGGCCACGCATCGCGGCGACGACCGGCACGCTGGCGTAACGGATGCGCAGCATCGCATCCTGCAGCTTCTTCTCTTCCGGCGCGATGCCCTTGCTGCCCATCTTCATGAAGACGGGCATCAGGCTCTCCAGGTTGGCGCCGGCCGAGAACACGTCGTCCGGGCTCCAGATCACCAGGCCCTGGTACTGGCCTTCAGCGATCTCGACGGCCTTGAGCAGGCCTTCGGTGACGGCCGGGCTGATCAAGTGCAGCTTGGCGGTGATGGAGGCAATGACGACCTTGCCGTCCAGCGTCCAGACCCGCACTTCGTCGTTCTTGAACAGCTCGGTGCCCGACTTCAAAGGATCCGCCGCACCGGTGCCGAGCAGCGATTCGCGGAAGGCCTGGCGCTGGTAGACCGGCAGCTCGCTGCGCGGCTTGAACTGGCCCTCGGCGGCGCTCCACGAGCCTTGCGGCGTGTGCACGCCACCGGCCTCGGCGACCGGGCCCTCGCTGACCCAGGCCGGCAGCGGTGCGCTGCTCAGGGCCTTGCCGGCCGCGATGTCGTCAGCGATCCACTCGGCCACCTGCTTCCAGCCGGCGGCCTGCCACAGCTCGAAGGGGCCTTGCTGGCTGCCAAAGCCCCAGCGCATCGCGAAGTCGATCTCGCGGGCGGTGTCGGCCACGGTGTTGAGGTGCACGGCGGCATAGTGGAAGCTGTCGCGCAGGATGGCCCACAGGAACTGGGCCTGCGGGTTGCTGGATTCACGCAGCAGCTTCAGGCGGTCGGCCGGGGCCTTCTTGAGCATGCGGGCGACGATCTCGTCGGCCTTCTTGCCACCGGCGACGTACTCGCCGGTCGCGAAATCCAGGCGCAGGATGTCCTTGCCGACCTTCTTGTAGAAGCCGGCGCCGGTCTTCTGGCCCAGCGCGCCCTTCTCGATCAGGCCGGCCAGCACCTTGGGCGTGGCATAGGTCGCGTAGAAGGGGTCGTCCTTCAGGTTGTCCTGCATGGTCTTGACGACATGGGCCATGGTGTCCAGGCCCACCACGTCGGCGGTGCGGAAGGTGCCGGAGCTGGCGCGGCCGAGCTTCTTGCCGGTCAGGTCGTCGACGACGTCGACGCTCAGGCCGAACTTCTCGGCCTCGATCATCGTGGCCATCATGCCGGCGATGCCGACGCGGTTGGCAACGAAGTTGGGCGTGTCGTGGGCGCGCACGACGCTCTTGCCGAGGGCCGTGGTCACGAAGGCTTCGAGCTGGTCGAGGATGACCGGCTGGGTGGTCGGCGTGTTGATCAGCTCGACCAGCGCCATGTAGCGCGGCGGGTTGAAGAAGTGGATGCCGCAAAAGCGCGGCTTGATGCCTTCGGGCAGCACTTCGGACAGCTTGGTGATCGACAGGCCCGAGGTGTTGGACGCGACGATGGCGTGGTCGGCGACGAAGGGCGCGATCTTGGTGTAGAGGTCGAGCTTCCAGTCCATGCGCTCGGCGATGGCCTCGATGATGAGGTCGCAGCCCTTGAGCACGTCCAGGTGCTCTTCGTAGTTGGCCTGCTGGATCAGCGCGGCCTCGGCGGCATCACCCAGCGGCGCGGGCTTGAGCTTCTTCAGGCCGTCGATGGCCTTGGCGACGATGCCGTTCTTCGAGAAATTCGAAGACGGGGCCCCTGCCCCATCTTTGTCCTTCGCAGGCAGGTCGAACAGCACGACCGGCACCTTGCAGTTGACCAGATGGGCCGCGATCTGCGCGCCCATCACGCCGGCGCCGAGCACGGCGACCTTGCGGACTTGGAATCGATTCATGGGTGTATCTCCTTGGGGTGTTCAGTTGACTCGACGCGGATCCAGGTCTGCGTGCGGAAGAATGGGCCGAGGTAGCCGCGCAGCTCCAGTTTCTTGCCACCGTCGACGGGCTTCAAGCGCGTGCGATAGGTGTGGCCGTCGTTCGGGTCCAGCACCTCGCCGCCGCCCCAGATGCCATCGCCCTCGGCCTTCACGCCGCGGATGATCTCCAGCCCAACGACCGGTTTGTCCTTGCGGTCGTCGTGGCATTCCTCGCATTTGCTGTCGACCGGGTCGTGGGGGTCCAGCAGTTTCTCGATGCAGCCGACCAGGGTGCCCGCGTGGTCACTGATCCTGACCAGGGCCTTCGGGGTCTTGCCATCGTCGTCGATGGTCTTCCACAGGCCCACGGGCGTGGCCTGCGCGAACGCCAGCGCGGGCCACAGCAGCACAGTGGCGAACAGGGATTTCATCGGGCGTCGTCCAGGTCGTCGGGCGGTTCGGATCAGAACAGGGCTTCTTCCATTTCCATCAGTGGCGCCAGGCCCGCACGGCAGGTGCGGATCAGCGTCGCCGTCTCAGGCAGCAGCTTGGCGAAGTAGAAGCGCGCCGTCGCCAGCTTGGCGGTGTAGAACGGGTCGCCGCTGTCCTTCTTAGCCAGCGCGATTTTCGCGGCCTGGGCGAAGAAGTAGGCGAAGCACATATGGCCCACCACGCGCAGGTAGTCCACCGCGGCGGCGCCGACTTCGTCGGCGTTGCCGAAGGCCTTCATGCCGATTTCCTGCGTGAGCTTGTTGACCTTGTCGCCCAGGTCGGCGAGCGGGTTCACGAACTCCTGCATGGCTTCGTTGGTGCCCTCTTCCTCGATGAAAGCGGCGATCTTCTTGCCGAACTTCTTCAGCGTGGCGCCGTTGTTGCCCAGCACCTTGCGGCCCAACAGGTCCAGCGACTGGATGGTGTTGGTGCCTTCATAGATCATGTTGATGCGCGCGTCGCGCACGAACTGCTCCATGCCCCACTCGTGGATGAAGCCGT
>RXJV01000004.1 GCA_003963075.1 Burkholderiales bacterium | reverse complement strand
CTTCCCCTTTCACAGGCTTGCAGATTGACGATTCGCACCATCAATCTTGGCGCCTCGACGCCGTCAGCCAGAAGGTGGGAAGTCCCTTCGTATTCGCTCAACCCCCGACTCGCTACGGCAGGCACTGTAAGCCGGGCCGGCGCCACCACTACCATCCTCGCCGTCCCGGCTTACAGTACCTGCCTCCGCGCGCGGGGTTAGCTCGAACGTTGAACGACCGCTTTCGGCCTTCGAGCTCGGCTAGTCAAAGGACCGCAATCGCTGCAAACCGGCCAGCGCAATCCAGCCATTGCCGACCCCTCTGACCGAACCGCTCAGGCGTGCCGCGCGAGAATGTCGGCTCTGCCCTGATTCGCGATTGCCATGTCCACCCGCACCGTCTTCGGCGCCTGCCCCCACGATTGCCCTGACACCTGCGCGCTGCAGGTCACGGTGGAGAACGAGAAGGTCATCAAGGTCCAGGGCCGGACCGAGCACCCAAGCACCCACGGCGCGCTGTGCACCAAGGTCTCGCGCTACCCCGAGCGCACCTACCACGCGGAGCGCCTGCTCCACCCGCTCAAGCGCGTGAGCCGCAAGACCGAGCCGCCGGTCTTTGTGCGGGTGAGCTGGGCCGAGGCGCTGGCCGACATCGCCGCGCGGCTGAAGGCCATCGCGGCCCGCGACCCGCAGCGCATCCAGCCCTACAGCTATGCCGGCACCATGGGCCTGATCCAGGGTGAGGCCATGGCCGGCCGCTTGTGGAATGCGCTGGGCGCGGCGCGCCTGGACCGCACCATCTGCGCCTCGGCCGGCGTCGCTGCACTGAACGCGACCTACGGCCAGCGCCTGGGCATGCACACGCGCCACTTCGCCGGCGCCAAGCTCATCATCATCTGGGGCAGCAACAGCATCGCGTCCAACCTGCATTTCTGGACCTATGCCAACCAGGCCAAGCGTGACGGCGCCAAGCTGATCTGCATCGACCCACGCAAGACCGAGACGGCCGACAAATGCCACCAGCACATCGCCGTGCTGCCCGGCACCGACGGCGCGCTGGCGCTCGGCCTGATGCACGAGCTGATCGCCCACGGCTGGCTGGACCAGGACTACATCGACCGCCATGTCGATGGCTGGGCCGAGCTGCGCGCCAAGGCCCTGGCCTGGCCGCCCGAGCGGGTGGCCGAGGTCTGCGGCATCAGCGCCGACGAGGTGCGCGGCCTGGCCCGCGACTACGGCACGACCAGCCCCGCGGCCATTCGGATGAACTATGGCCTGCAGCGCGTGCGCGGCGGCGGCAATGCGGTGCGGCTGGTCGCGCTGCTCCCGTGCCTGACCGGAGCGTGGCGCCATGCCAGCGGCGGCGTGTTGCTCTCGTCCTCGGGCTGGTTTGCGCCCTTCAAGAATCCGGCGCTGGAGCGGCCCGACCTGCTGGCCGGGCGCACGCCGCGCATGGTCAATATGAGCACCATCGGCGACGCGCTGCTGAAGGCCGAGCCGCCCATTGAGGCCCTGGTCGTCTACAACAGCAACCCGGTGGCGGTGGCGCCGGAGTCGCCCAAGGTCGTCAAGGGCTTCCAGCGCGAGGACCTGTTCACCGTCGTGCTCGAGCACTTCATGACCGACACCGCCGACCTGGCCGACTACGTGCTGCCGGCCACCACGCAGCTCGAGCACCTGGACGTGCACACCAGCTATGGCCACACCGATGTGCTGTTCAACCACCCGGCCATCGCGCCGCTCGGCGAAGCCAAGCCCAACACCCAGATCTTCCGCGAGCTGGCGGCGGCGATGGGCCTGACCGATCCGGCCTTCCACGACAGCGACGAGCAGCTCGCCGCTCAGGCCTTCACCGCCGACATCGACCTCGGCCTGCTCCGCACCCAGGGCTGGCAGTCCCTGCCCATCCCCGAGGCACCGTTCGCGGATGGCGGCTTCCACACGCCCAACGGCCGCGCCCAGGCTGCCGGTGCCGACTACCTGCCCAACTACGAGAGCGCAGCCAGCGCCCCCGAGCTGGCCGCGCGCTACCCGCTGGCCATGATCTCGCCGCCGGCGCGCAACTTCCTGAACAGCAGCTTCGTCAACGTGAAGAGCCTGCGTGACATCGAGGGCGAACCGGTCATCGAGATGCATGCCGACGACGCCGCGGCGCGCGGCCTGCTCGACGGCGCCCGGGTGGCCGCCTTCAACGACCGCGGCCGCTACGTGGCCACGCTCAAGGTCAGCCCGCGTGCGAGGCCGGGTGTGGTCAACGGCCTGGGCGTGTGGTGGCGCAAGCTGGGCGCGGCCGGCACCAATGTCAACGAGGTCACCCACCAGCGGCTGACCGACATGGGCAACGCGCCGGCGTTCTACGACTGCCTGGTGCAAGTGGAACTGGCTTGATCCGGCGCTCGCTGTTCGCAGCGCTTGCCGTGCTGACGCTCGGCGGCTGCAGCGCGATCAGCCACTGGAGCCAGGCCGCAGGCGGCCACCTCGCCGTCGTGCGTGCCGCGCGCCCCGTGCCCGAGGTGCTGGCCGACCCGGCCACGCCGGTCGATTTGGCCGAGCGCCTGCGGCTGAGCCAGCAGATGCGCGACTTCGCCAGCACGCGCCTGGCCCTGCCGGACAACAGCAGCTACCGCCGCTATGCCGACCTCGGCCGCCCGGCCGTCGTCTGGAACGTCATCGCGGCGCCCGAGTTCGGCCTGGACCTCAAGACCTGGTGTTATCCGATCATGGGCTGCGCGGGCTACCAGGGCTGGTTCGACCTTGAGGAGGCCAAGCAGCGCGCCAAGGCCTTGAAGGCCGAGGGCTGGGAGGTGCAGGTGCAGGCCATTCCCGCTTACTCCAGCCTGGGCTGGAGCCGCCTCTTCGGAGGCGACCCGCTGCTCAACACCTTCATCCGCTACCCCGAGGGCGAGCTGGCGGCCATGCTCTTCCACGAGCTGGCCCATCAGCGCGTCTACGTGGCCGACGACACCGGCTTCAACGAAGCCTATGCCAGCGCGGTCGAGCTGATCGGCGCGCGGCAGTGGCTGGCGGACAAGCCCGCGGCGCTGGCTGAGTTCGAGGCCGGCCGCGAGCGGCGGGCGCGCTTCCTGAAGCTCGCCCGCGAAGGCCGCGAGCGGCTGCTGCAGGCCTACGCCGGCCCCACCGAGTCGCGGGCCGCGGCCAAGGCCGCCGTGATGGCCGACCTGCGCGAACGCGCGCCGCGCGAGGCGCCGGGGTATGAAGCCTGGTTCCAGCGCGCCAACAACGCCAGCTTCGCCATCCTGGCCGCCTACGACGAGCTGGTGCCCGCCTTTGAGCGCCTGTTCGAGCGCGAGGGGCGCAACTGGGCGAGGTTCCACGCGGCGGTGGAGGCCTTGAAGCCGCTGTCGCGCGACGAGCGCCGGGCTACATTGATGGCCCAAGGAGGCCCTGCCGATGAACCTGACCCTGCGCCGCGTCAGACCCGCTGACGCTGCCGCCATCGCCGAACAGTTTGCCGACCCCGAGGTGTTTGGCGGCACGCTGCAGCTGCCGTTCGCGAGCGAGGAGCTGTGGGCCCAGCGCATCGCCGGCATGAACCCGCCGGCCCCCGGCTCCAACGAACTCGTGCTGGCCGCCTGCCTCGGCGACAAGCCGGTGGGCCTGGCCGGCCTGCATGCGGTGGGCCCGTCGGTGCGCCGCCGCCACGCGATGATGCTGGGCATCACGGTCGCCAAGGCCGCGCAGGGCCAGGGCGTGGGCAACGCGCTGATGACGGCGCTGCTGGACTACGCCGACAACTGGGCCCAGGTGCTGCGCATCGAGCTGACCGTCTTCCACGACAACCAGCGCGCGATCCGGCTGTACGAGCGGCACGGCTTTGCACCCGAGGGGCGCCTCAAGGCCTATGCGATGCGCAACGGGGCGTACGAGGATGTGCTGGCGATGGCGAGGCTGCATCCGAGGCAGCCGATGGTGGGCGGCGACGCCGATTGAAGCCGGGCGGGCAAGGCGCGCGCATCCTGACCTCTTGATGCCGATGGATGGGCGCGCTGCGCCCGGTCAGGGCAGCGCCTGCCCACGCGCCGTCACGTAGAGCCGGTACCACTCTTCCCGGCTCAGCTGAAGCCGCGTCGCATCGCCGCAGGCGCGGATGCGCTCCGCGTTGCCGCTGCCGATGATGGGCTGGATGCCCGCGGGGTGCCGCAGCAGCCAGGCCAGCAGCACGGCGTTGGCGGTCGTGCGGTGGGCCTCGGCGATGTCGTGCACGGCCTGGGCGGCGGGCGACGCCGCCGGGTTGTTGAACCGGCCTTGCGCGAGCGACCCCCAGGCCTGCAGCTGCACGCCGTGCTGCTGGGCGTATTCCAGCGTGCCGGCCCAGGCGATACCGCCGGGGCGGGTGGCGGCCTGCGGGTCGTTGAAGGTGGTGCCCCCGTCGATGGCGTCCAGCTTGGCCAGGCTCAGCTCCAGCTGGTTCACCACCAGGGGCTCGGCCAGTGCCGTTTGCAGCCAGCGCATCTGCCCGGCGTGCATATTGGACACGCCCAGGTGGTTCACCTTGCCCGCGGCCTTGAGGCGGCCGAAGGCCTGGGCGACCTCGGCGGGCTCCATCAGCGCGTCGGGCCGGTGCAGCAGCAGGATGTCGATCTGCTCCACGCCGAGGCGCTGCAGGATGCCGTCGACGCTGGCCTCGATGTAGGCGGCGCTGAGGTCGTAGCGGCCAACGTCGCGGTCATCGGCGAAGCGGATGCCGCATTTGCTCTGCAGCTGCACGCGGGCACGCAGGCTGGGGTCGCGCTTCAGCAGCTGGCCGAACACGGCCTCGGCCTTGCCGCGGCGGTAGATGTCGGCGTGGTCGAAGAGGGTGATGCCGATCTCCAGCGCGGCCTCGACCGCGGCATGGGCCTGGGCGATGTCGGCCTCGGTGAGCGGGCCGCCGCCCCAGTCCCCTCCGAGGGCCATGCAGCCGTAGACAAGGGGGCTGGCGTCGCGGAGGTGGTGGTGCAGGGGCAGGGCGCGGGTCATGGGCTCAGGCGATGGAGGTGGGGCCGGCATCATGCGCTCGCGGCGGGCCGAAGCGCCAGCCGAGCAGGCCGGCGAGTGCTGCGGTCAGGCCGGCGGCGATGGCGGTGAGGCTGGCCAGGCGCAGCAGTTGGCGGCGCTGCTGGCGGGTCAGTCCTGGCTTGCGGGGCGGGCGCTGGACGAGGTCGTGCATCAGCGCGATCTTCTGCTGCCGCTCCTCGATCAGACGAGGCAGCTCGCTGCCGCTCGCCAGCCGCCGGGCGAGCTCACGGGCCGCGTCGAGCTCGCGCTGGCGGATGCGCAGGCCCGGTTGCCCGAGCCGGCTGCCCAGGCTGCGCGCGCGCAGAAAAAGCGCTTTGGCGGCGAGCCGGTCGGGCTGGCAGCCCCAACCGGCCTCCAGGCAACCGGCGAGGTTGAAGGTGGCATCGGCATGACCCTGCGCCGCGGCGGCAGTGAGCAGGGCCACGCCGCGCGGCGCGTCGGGGTCGCCGCCCCAGCCGCCGATGAGCATGCGGGCGAGGTGGTATTTCGCGGTCAGGCTGCCGTCGCCGCTGGCGCTTTCCAGCCGCTCGCGCGCCTGCGCGGGGTCGCGTGGCAGGCCCAGGCCTTCGAGCTGGCAGTAGCCCAGCAGGGCGAGGGCCTCGGGATGGCCGGCATCGGCCGCAACGCGGAACCAGTAGACCGCCTGCTCCAGGTCGGGCTCGGCGGCGCGGAAATGGGCCAGCCCCTGGTTGAGCGGGTCGAGGCTGTGCGGGTCCGGGTCGAGAAGGCGCATGGTTCCTCCCTGGGCGGCGGCGGGCTTGGACGGCCCCGCTCTTGCCGGCGCCGCAAAGTATCCGCGCAAACGGCGCCGGTGCTGCGGCCCCGAGGTTCTCGCGTAGAGTGCCACGCAGCACATCATGGAGAGCCGCCTTGGCCGAAATCCGCATCCACCGAGAGCATGACCTCGGCCTCAAGAAAGCCCGTGAGATCGCCTGGGCCTGGGCCGAGCAGGTCGAACAGAAGTTCGACATGGAATGCACGGTGCACGAGGGCCACGAAGAGGACACCGTGGAGTTCACGCGTTCGGGCGTGAAGGGCGAGCTGACCGTGGCGGCCGACCGCTTCGAGCTGGTGGCCCAGCTGGGCTTTCTGCTCGGTGCCTTCAAGGCCACCATCGAAGCCGAGATTCAGAAGGAGCTGGACGCGCTGCTGGCCGCTTCCAAGAAGAAGGCGCCAGCCAGGAAGAAGGCTGGTTGAGCCCACGGCGCCAAGACGGCCGGCCTCGCGAGGAGGCCGGCGAAGCCGGTAGGCGGTGGGCTTACTTCAGCGACTCGATCAGGTCCACGTACTGCTGCATCGCTTCGTCCTGCGAGGTGCCCTTGAGCTCGTTCCAGGCATCCCACTTCGCGCGGCCGACCATGTCGGTGAAGCCCGGGCGCTTGTCCTGCACATCACCACTGCTGCCCTGCTTGTACAGCGCATAGATCTTCAGCAGCGTCATGTTGTCCGGCCGCTCGGGCAGGTTCTTGGAGTCGGCGACGGCGGCTTCGAACTGGTCTTTCAGGCTCACGGGGTTCTCCAGGCTGAATCAGGGGTGTCGATCTGGTGACAATCGATCGGACAAGGGCCACGAGTTTAGGCCGCGAGAACGACGCTACCGAGGAGACCGATTTGGGCCAGATCAGTGAACGCATGTCCAAGGTGGACACCGCCTGGCTGCGCATGGACACCGAGGCCAACTTGATGATGATCGTCGGGGTCTGGTCGATCCGCCCCGGCATCACGCTGCCGGCGCTGCGCGAGCGCGTGGCGGACCGGCTGCTGAAGTACCCGCGCTTTCGCCAGCGGGTCGAGGAAGACGCGCTGCTGGGAGCGCAATGGGTGGTGGACCGCGACTTCGACATCGCCCGGCATGTGGTGGCCGAGGTGCCGCTGCCGCTGCGCGGCCAGAGCCGCGACGAGGTGCTGCGTGAGCGCGTCGGCGAGCTGTGCTCGCAGCCGCTGGACCCGGCCCATCCGCTCTGGCAGTTCCAGCTGATCGAGGACATGGGCGACGGCAGCAGCGCGCTGATCGCACGCATCCACCACTGCATCGCCGATGGCATCGCGCTGATCGCGGTGATGCTGTCGATCACCGACGGCGGCCAGGCGCCGCCGCAGCGCGAGGCGCCCGAGCCCGAGGAAGCCCATGAGGCGGACTGGCTGCTGGACGCCTTCCTGCGCCCGATGACCAACATGACGGTCAAGGCCATCGGCCTGACCGGCAAGGGCATGGCCAAGGGCGTGGACGCGGTGATGCATGGCACGACGCCGATGGACTCGTCGCTGGAAATGGCCCGCATGGGCTACCAGGCCGTGTCGGACGTGGCCGCTTTCGCGCTGATGCCCGACGACTCGCACACCCGCTTGAAGGGCAAGCCCGGCCCGAAAAAGACCGTGGCCTGGGACGACAGCCTGGCGCTCGATGACGTGAAGGCTGTCGGCAAGGCGCTGGGCGCGTCGATCAACGATGTGCTGCTGGCCTGCGCGGCGGGCGCCATCGGCCGCTACCTCGCGACCAAAGGCGAGGACCCGGCGGGCAAGGAAATCCGGGCCATGGTGCCGGTCAATCTGCGGCCGCTGGAGCAGGCCTGGCAGCTCGGCAACCGCTTCGGCCTGGTGCCGCTGGTGCTGCCCATCGGCATCGCCAACCCGGTCGAGCGGCTGTACGCAGTGCGGGCCCGGATGAGCGAGCTCAAGGGCAGCTTCCAGCCGGTGATGGCCTTCGGGCTGCTGTCGGTGGCCGGCCTGCTGATCAAGCCGGTGCAGCACGCGATGCTGAACGTGTTCGCCAAGAAGGCCACCGCAGTGATGACCAATGTGCCGGGCCCGGCTCAGGCGCTGAAGTTCTGCGGCTCGACGGTGGAGAAGGTGATGTTCTGGGTGCCGCAGTCCGGCGACATCGGCATGGGCGTCAGCATCCTGACCTACGCCGGCCGGGTGCAGTTCGGCCTGATCACCGACACCGGCCTGTGCCCCGACCCCGAGGCCATCATCGCGAACTTCGCACCGGAGTTCGAGAAGCTGCTGCTGCTCGCGCTGATGATGCCCTGGGGGCCGGACGGCGACTGAGCCCCTAAATCACTTCGGCTTGGTCGGCGCCGAGGCGCCCGCCTCGGGCTTCTTGCCTTTGTGCGGCTTGGTCTTGCCCGCAGCCGTCGGATAGGCCATGGCCACGGTCGCGGGATCGGCCTTTTCGAGGTAGGCCGAGTATTGCGCTTCGCCACAGGCCTTGGCGTCGTTGTAGTAGCGGTTGTCGCCGGGCGCGCGCTCGCCGGTGAAGGCGGGTGCCGGGCTGCCGGCCGGGTAGTAGGCGCTGTAGCTGGCGTAGCTCTGGGCGCAGCCGGCGCGCAGCTCGGCCTGGGCGCGTTCGGCGGGGGTGTCGGCGGCCCAGGCGGGCAGCGTGGTCATCAGCGCGGCGCATGCAATCGCAAGAACTCTCATGGCTGACCTCCAAACGACGAAGGGGAAGCCCGACCATACGCCTTTGCCGCCACGTTTGCATTCCTGCGCTGCACCAACAAAAAGGCGCCCGGTGGGCGCCTTGGCTCAGCCAGCGGGCTGGGGCTTACTGGCGGTAGGCCTCGGCCTTCTTCTTCGTGGTCGGGCGGCCGGCGGCGGTCGGGTAGGCGGCCATCACCTTGGCCGGGTCGGCCTTGTCCAGGTAAGCGGCGTACTGGTCGTTGGTGCAGGCCAGCAGCTTGCCGGGCTTGGCTTCGCCCTTGTACTTGCCGTTGGCGTAGACGAACTGGTATTCGTTCGCGGCGACCGGCGTCGAGATGCTGCTGGTCTCGGCGTAGCTCTTGGCGCATTCGGCGCGCAGTTCGGCCTGCTCGGGCGTGGCGTTGTTGCCGGCCTGGGCGGCGAAGGCGGTAACGGCGGCGAGGGCGGGGATCAGGAACTTCATGGCGCGGTCTCGTTGGAAGGTGACGATGGCTGGAAGCTTACGCCGCCCGGCGCGGCCGTGCATCCCCGAAAGCGCGGGTGGCGGCGGCGTGACAAGCATCACGATCGGCCGCCGGGGCGCGGGTTTTCACGGCTTCCGCTCGTCAATCTTCTAGGTCTTCGCGGGCCAGTTCGATGTCCAGCAACTCCATCGCATCCATGGCTTCGCAGCTGGCCGCGTCGGCGTAGAGCTGTTCGGCCTCCTTCAGGCGCTTGTCGCCTTCCAGCATGACCAGGCCGTTGGCGCGCTCGATCATCGCGATCGCGCTGCCGGGGTTGAGCTTCAGCGCCTGCTCGAACATCTTCAGCCCGGTGGCGGTGTCGGCACCCTGGGTCTTGCCGAGCAGCTTGCCGACCTTGTCGATCACCTCGGCGTGGAAGGCGCCCAGCGCGATGTGCGCGTCGGCGTGCTTGGGGGCGAGCTTGATCGTGGTTTCGAGCGCGCCCTTGACCTTGCTGCCCAGGCCTTGCGCCAGCGCCTTGGCCACGCTGATGCCCTGGCCGTAGCGGCCCAGGGCGTAGGCCTGCCAGTAGTAGGCGTTGGCGTTCTTCGGCTCTTCCGCCTGCTGGGCCTCGGCACGCTCGGCGATTTCCAGGAACATCTCCAGCTTCACCTTCTCCTTCTTTTCGAGGTAGTTGGCGTAGATGGCCTGGGCCTTGTTGGCCACCGTGATGCCGGCGCCGCCGGCGGCCAGGCCCGCGTCGTAGGCAGCCTGGAACTCACCGGCATGGAAGTGGATCCAGGCCTGCACGACGTCCGCGTCCTTCGGAAACGGCTCGGCATCCCCGGCATGCAGCCGGGCCCAATGCTTTTTCAGCGTCGCCGGCGTGTAGGCGAAGGCGCTGTTGTCGTAGGGAAAGGCGGTCCACTTGGCCATGGTTTGTCTCCTATTGGTATTGACCGGCGAGCTTGAAGAGGTGGTCCCTGGACGCGGGCTCCAGGTAGGGTAGCAGCAGGCTCAGCGCATGGAAGGCGCCGCGCATCAGCGCGACGCCGGCACGGTCGGGCTCGAGCGCATGGCGCGGGTCGCGCACGTATTCGTAGCTGAGCCAGTAGCTGACGACGACGACCATGGCATTGGCCGTCGGCGCGGCTTCGCGTAGTTCCATCTTCAGTGCGCCGCCCAGGTGCAGGCCCGACAGCACCTGGCGCATGGCCTGCTCCTTGGCCGCGAGCAGGGTCTGGAAATGCGTCTCGAGCCGGCGGTTCTTGAACAACAGGTCGTTCAGGTCGCGGTAGAGGAAGCGGTGCTTCCAGATCAGCTCGAACAGCATGTGAAAGAACAGCCAGGCGTCCTCGACATGGCGCACGTTGTCCGCCGCGGCGAGCAGCTCGCCGAGCTCGGCCTCGTAGCGGCCGAACAGCGCGTTGACCAGCTCGTCCTTGGCGGGGAAGTGGTAGTAGAGGTTGCCGGGGCTGATCTTCAGCTCGGCCGAGATCAGCGTCGTGGAGACGTTCGGCTCGCCGAAGGCATTGAAGAGGTCGAGCGTGACCTCCAGGATGCGCTCGGCGGTGCGGCGGGGGCGTTTGGGCGTGGGCATGGCGGAAGCGCACAGGCGCCCGCAACGACCGGCATGCCCCCGCAGGAAGCTGTACGCGGCGTGCGCGGGGCGCAGCAAAGATCGGTCCATTCTGGCAGCGAACGCCGCGCCGACGAGGCCACTCCTAGAATCGCGCGCCATGCCGTCAGCCACCCCCTCCGTCGCCATCGCGTTTGAGAACGTCAGAAAGACCTACCGCGGAGGACAAGTCAAGGCGCTGGATGGCGTCAGCTTCGACATCGGCTGCGGCGAGTTCTTCGGCCTGCTCGGCCCCAACGGTGCCGGCAAGACGACGCTGATCAGCGTGCTGGCCGGCCTGGCCCGTGCCACCGAGGGCCGCGTGCGGGTGATGGGCCACGACGTCGTGGACGACTACGCCGCCGCGCGCAAGGCGCTGGGCGTGGTGCCGCAGGAACTGGTGTTCGACCCCTTCTTCAGCGTGCGCGAGTCGCTGCGTATCCAGAGCGGCTACTTCGGCGTCAAGCACAACGACGACTGGATCGACGAGCTGCTCGCCAACCTGGGTCTGGCCGACAAGGCCAATGCCAATATGCGCCAGCTCTCGGGCGGCATGAAGCGCCGCGTGCTGGTGGCCCAGGCCCTGGTGCACCGCCCACCCGTCATCGTGCTGGACGAGCCTACCGCCGGCGTGGACGTGGAGCTGCGCCAGACCCTGTGGCAGTTCATCGCCCGCCTGAACAAGGAGGGCCACACGGTGCTGCTGACCACGCATTACCTCGAAGAAGCCGAGGCGCTGTGCCAGCGGATCGGCATGCTGAAGGCCGGGCGCATCGTCGCGCTGGACAGCACCTCGCAACTGCTGGCCGGCACCGCACACACCATGCTGCGCTTCAAGACCGACGCGGCCCTGCCGGCCGACGTCGCAGCGCGGGCGCGCGTGACCGGGCGCATCGTGCAGGTCACCGCGCACGACGCCGCGGAGGTTGAAACCACCCTGGCCACGCTGCGCGCCGCTGGCGTGCCGGTCGAAGACCTGGAGATCGGCCGCGCCGACTTGGAAGACGTGTTCCTCAACATCATGCAAGGAGACGCGGCATGAACGGCGCCTCCACCTTGTTCAAGAAGGAAGTGCTGCGCTTCTGGAAGGTCAGCTTCCAGACCGTGGCCGCGCCGGTGCTCACCGCCTGCATGTACCTGCTGGTCTTCGGCCACACGCTGGAAGACCATGTGAAGGTCTACGACACGGTCGGCTACACCCAGTTCCTGATCCCGGGCCTGGTGATGATGAGCGTGCTGCAGAACGCGTTCGCGAACAGCTCGTCCAGCCTGATCCAGAGCAAGATCACCGGCAACCTGGTCTTCCTGCTGCTGACGCCCCTGTCGCCCCTGGCCTGGTTCGTGGCCTATGTGGGCGCGGCCATCGTGCGCGGCGTGGCCGTGGGCCTGGGTGTGCTGCTGGTGACGGCCTGGTTCGCGCCGCCGGGCCTGGACAACCTGCTGTGGGTGCTGGTGTTTACCGTGCTCGGTGCCGGGCTGATGGGCACGTTGGGTCTGATCGCCGGGCTGTGGGCCGAGAAGTTCGACCAGCTCGCCGCCTTCCAGAACTTCATCATCATGCCGATGACCTTCCTGTCCGGCGTTTTCTACTCGGTGCACTCGCTGCCCGCGTTCTGGCTGGGCGTCAGCCATCTGAACCCGTTCTTCTACATGATCGACGGCTTCCGGCGCGGCTTCTTCGGCGTCAGTGACGTGTCGCCTTGGCTGAGCTTCGGCGTGGTGGCCAGCAGCTTCGTGGTTACCGCCGGGCTGGCCCTCTCACTGCTCCAGCGCGGCTACAAGATCCGTTCCTGAACCTGGGTTTGCAGGGCGCCGAAGGCCGGCGGCTGGAACCCTTCCTAGAATCACGGGTTTCCCAGAAGGACCCGTGATGGCCGACCCGACCCCGCAACAAGTGCGCGATTTCATTGCCGCAGGCCTGCCCTGTGCGCACCTGGAAGTCGAGGGCGACGGCCGACATTTCTTCGCCACCATCGTCTCTAGCGAGTTCACCGGCCTCACGCGCATCAAGCGCCACCAGCGCGTCTACGCCGCCTTGGGCGAGCGCATGCGCGAGGAGATCCACGCGCTGTCGATGAAGACGCTGACGCCCGAGGAGTGGCAGCCATGAGCGGCCTGACCCTCGCGCTCTCCAAGGGCCGCATCTTCGAGGAGACGCTGCCGCTGCTGCGCGCCGCCGGCATCGAGGTGCTGGAAGACCCCGAGACCTCGCGCAAGCTCATCCTGCCGACCAACCGCGACGGCGTGCGCGTGGTGCTGGTGCGCGCCAGCGACGTGCCGACCTATGTGCAGTACGGCGGCGCCGACCTCGGCGTGGCCGGCCGCGACGTGCTGCACGAGCAGGCCCTCGCGCAAGGCGGCTCGCATGGCCTGTACCAGCCGCTCGATCTGAAGATCGCCCGCTGCCGCATGAGCGTGGCCACGCGGGCCGACTTCGACTACGCCGCCGCCGTCAAGCAGGGCTCGCGCCTGCGCGTGGCCACCAAGTACACCGAGATCGCCCGGCAGCACTTCGCCGACAAGGGCGTGCACGTGGACCTGATCAAGCTCTACGGCTCGATGGAGCTCGCGCCGCTGACCGGCCTGGCCGACGCCATCGTCGACCTGGTCTCCACCGGCGGCACGCTGCGCGCCAACAAGCTGGTCGAGGTGGAGCAGATCATGGACATCTCCTCCCGCCTCGTCGTCAACCAGGCCGCGCTCAAGCTCAAGCGCGACACCCTTCGCCCCCTCATCGACGCCTTCGCCCAGGCCGTCTCCGCATGACGCTGATCCGCCAGCTCTCCACTGCCGCCGCCGACTTCGACACCGAGTTCGAGCGCCTGCGCCATTGGTCGGCCGAGACCGACGCCGCCATCGAAGGCCGCGTCGCCGAGATCCTGGCCGATGTGGGGGCCCGCGGTGATGCCGCCGTGCTGGACTACACCCAGCGCTTCGACCGGCTGAACGCCGACAGCGTGGCCGGGCTGGAGATCACCCAGGCCGAGTTGCAGGCCGCACTGGCGTCCATTCCCGCCGCCCAGCGCGACGCGCTGCAGGCCGCCGCGAAGCGCGTGCGGGCCTACCACGAGCGCCAGCTGGAGGCCTCGGGCCGCAGTTGGAGCTACCGCGACGAGGACGGCACCCTGCTGGGCCAGAAGGTCACGCCGCTGGACCGTGTCGGCATCTACGTGCCGGGCGGCAAGGCCGCCTACCCGAGCAGCGTGCTGATGAATGCCATCCCGGCCCAGGTCGCCGGCGTGGCCGAGATCATCATGGTGGTGCCCACGCCCGACGGCGTGCGCAACCCGCTGGTGCTGGCGGCCGCGGCGGTGGCCGGCGTGCACCGGGTGTTCACGATCGGCGGCGCCCAGGCCGTGGCCGCGCTGGCTTACGGCACGGCAAGCATCCCGCGTGTCGACAAGATCACCGGCCCGGGCAATGCCTATGTGGCCTCGGCCAAGAAGCATGTGTTCGGCCAGGTCGGCATCGACATGATTGCCGGCCCGAGCGAGATCCTCGTGATCGCCGACGGCACGACGCCACCAGACTGGGTGGCCATGGACCTGTTCAGCCAGGCCGAGCACGACGAGCTGGCGCAGAGCATCCTGCTCAGCCCCGACGCCGCCTTTCTTGACGCGGTGCGTGCCAGCATGGAGCGCCTGCTGCCGACCCTGCCGCGTGAGGGCGTCATCCGCGCATCACTGCAAGGCCGCGGTGCGCTGATCCACACCCGCTCGATGCAAGAGGCCTGCGAGATCAGCAACCGCATCGCGCCCGAGCACCTGGAGATCAGCGCCGCCGAGCCGGCCCGCTGGGAGCCGCTGCTGCGCCACGCCGGCGCGATCTTCATGGGCGCCTACACCAGCGAGAGCCTGGGCGACTACTGCGCCGGCCCCAACCATGTGCTGCCGACGGCCAGCACGGCGCGCTTCTCGTCGCCGCTGGGGGTGTACGACTTCCAGAAGCGCAGCAGCCTGATCGAGGTCAGCGAGGCCGGCGCCCAGGTGCTGGGCGGCATCGCGTCTGCACTGGCCCATGGCGAGGGCCTGCAGGCCCATGCCCGCGCGGCAGAGCTGCGGCTGAAGTAGGCGAGAGCCAGCCGGACCGACGGCGAACCGACAAGACACGAAGTTCGTGCAACACGAACTTCGTGTAACCTACGGCCCATGAAGAACGTCACCGTGTCGATGGACGACGCCGTGGCCGAGTGGGCCCGGCTGGAGGCCGCGCGGCGCAACACCAGCGTGTCGCGCCTGCTCGGCGAACTGCTGGCCGAAAAGATGCGCCACGACGATGCCTATGAGCGCGCCTTGCAGGACTGGTTGCATCGCGAGCGCGCCTGGGCGTCCGACGGACAGCCCCATCCGAGCCGGGCCGAGCGCTGATGGCCACCGCGGTGTTCGTCGATGCGTCGGTGTTGCTGTTCAGCGAGGACGGCGCCCGGCCGGCCGAGCGTGAGCGGGTGCTTGGCTGGCTGCGCCATCTCTGGGAGACGCGCAGCGGACGGGTGTCGATGCAGGTGCTGACCGAGTTCTATCTGCTGGCCACGCAGCGCGTGAACCCGCCCATGCCGCAAGGCGATGTGCGCGCCGAGGTGCGTCGCTACCAGCATTGGCGACCCTGGTCGATGGATCAGGCCACGGTCGAGGCGGCCTGGTCGCTCGAAAGCCGTTTCGCGCTGCCCTTTGCCGATGCGCTGGTGGTGGCCAGCGCCAAGGCCCAGGGCTGCACCCGCCTGCTGAGCCTGGCCCTGCCGCACGAGGCGGTGTACGACAGCGTGCAGGTGCTCAATCCGCTGGTGGTGACGCCATGACCGGGCCGCTGCAACGCGCTCTGGACCGCATCCGCCCGGACGTGCGCGCCGGCCAGGCCTATGTGGTGCAGCCCAGCGCCGGCTATGTGAAGCTGGACATCATGGAGAACCCCTTTGGCCTGCCGCCCGAGCTGCAGCAGGCCCTGGGCGAGCGCCTGGGCCGCGTGGCCATCAACCGCTACCCGGCCGAGCGCACCGCCGAGCTGGCGCAGGCCCTCAAGCGTCACGCGGGCCTGCCGGACGCCTGCGGCATCACGCTGGGCAATGGGTCGGACGAGCTGATCACGCTGCTCACGCTGGCGATCAGCCAGCCGGGCGCCACGGTGTTGTCGCCGGTGCCGAGCTTCGTGATCTACGAGATGGCGGCGCAGCAGCAGCGCCTGCCCTTCGTCGGCGTGCCGCTGCGGGCCGACGACTTCGAGCTGGACGAGCCCGCCATGCTCGCTGCGATCGAGCGCCACCAGCCCGCCCTGGTCTACGTGGCCTGCCCGAACAACCCCACCGGCAGCCTGTGGGACGAGGCCGCCATCGAGCGCATCGTGCAGGCCGCGCCGGGCCTGGTCGTCATCGACGAGGCCTACCAGCCCTTTGCCGCGCGCGACAGCCTGGCGCTGATGGCCCGCCACCCGCAGGTGCTGGTGATGCGCACGATGAGCAAGTTCGGCCTGGCCGGCGTGCGCATCGGCTACCTCTGCGGCGCCCCGGCCCTGGTGGAGCAGATCGAGAAGCTGCGCCCGCCGTTCAACGTCAGCGTGCTCAACGCCGAGGCAGCGCTGTTCGCGCTCGAGCATGCCGATGTTTATGCTGCCCAGGCCGCGACGCTGCGGGCCGAGCGCGAGCGGGTGTTTGGCGCCCTGCAAGAGCTGCCCGGCGTGCACGCCTGGCCGAGTCAGGGCAACATGATCCTCGCCCGTGTGCCCGACGCCGCCGCCACTTTTGCGGCGCTGAAGGCCCGCGGCGTGCTGGTCAAGAACGTGTCGGCCGCCCATCCGCTGCTGGCCCATTGCCTGCGCCTGACCATCGGCACCCCCGACGAAAACACCCGCCTGCTGGCCGAACTGCCCCACTGCCTATGACCACCCCCCGCATCGCCGAAGTCACCCGCAACACCCGCGAGACCCGCATCACGGTGCGCGTCAACGTCGACGGTACGGGCCAGTCCAAGCTGCACACCGGCATCGGCTTCTTCGACCACATGCTCGACCAGATCGCCCGCCATGGCCTGATCGATCTGGACATCCACTGCGAAGGCGACCTGCACATCGACGGCCACCACACCGTCGAGGACGTCGGCATCAGCCTCGGCATGGCCATCGCCCAGGCGGTGGGCGACAAGGCCGGCCTCACCCGCTATGGCCACAGCTATGTGCCGCTGGACGAGGCGCTGTCGCGCGTGGTCATCGACCTCTCCGGCCGCCCGGGCCTGCACATGGACGTGAAGTTCACCGCCGGCAGCATTGGCGCCTTTGACACCCAGCTGACCTACGAGTTCTTCCAGGGCTTTGCCAACCTCGCGCTGGCCACGGTGCACATCGACAACCTGAAGGGCCACAACGCCCACCACCAGGCCGAGACCATCTTCAAGGCCTTCGGCCGCGCGCTGCGCATGGCGACCACGCTCGACCCGCGCTCGGCAGGTGTGATCCCGTCGACCAAGGGCTCGCTGTGACCCGCACCGTCGCGGTTGTCGACTACGGCATGGGCAATCTGCGCTCGGTGTCGCAGGCCGTCCTGCATGCCGCGCAAGGCCAGGGTTTCGACGTGGCCATTACCGCCGACCCTGCCGTCATCCGTGCCGCCGAACGCGTCGTGCTGCCCGGTCAGGGGGCCATGCGCGACTGCATGGCGGAACTCGCGTCCTCGGGGGCCCAGGAAGCCGTGCTGGAGGCGGCAGCCTCCAAGCCCCTGCTGGGCGTGTGCGTCGGCATGCAGATGCTGCTGGATCACAGCGAGGAACAGGACACACCGGGGCTTGGCCTGATCCCGGGGCGCGTGCAGCGCTTCCGGCTGGACGGCCAGCTGCAGGCCGACGGCAGCCGCTTCAAGGTGCCTCAGATGGGCTGGAACCGCGTGCACCAACCCAGAGCGCATCCGGTCTGGGGCGGCATCCCGGACCAGAGCTGGTTCTACTTCGTGCACAGCTTCTACGCGACCACGTCGTTGCCCGAGCACAGCGCGGGCGAGACCGACTACGGCCTCCGCTTTACCTGTGCAGTGGCCCGGGATAATATTTTTGCGACCCAATTTCACCCCGAGAAAAGTGCCGCGTTGGGCCTTGCGCTCTACCGCAATTTCCTTCACTGGAAGCCCTGAGGACCACCCCACCCCCTACCGGCTTCGCCGGCCCCCTCCAGGGGGCGCCGCTGGTGGCCCGGCAAAGCCGGCGCCACGGCGGCCACTCGGTCAGACACCACGCCCTCCAACCCTTGTTTTGATTTAGCCCTCGGCCATGCTGCTGATCCCCGCCATCGACCTCAAAGACGGTCGCTGCGTCCGCCTCAAGCAAGGCGACATGAACGACTCGACCACCTTCGGCGAAGACCCCGCCGCCATGGCGCGCCGCTGGCTCGATGCCGGGGCGCGACGCCTGCATCTGGTGGACCTGAACGGCGCCTTCGCCGGCAAGCCGGTGAACGAGCCAGCCATCAAGGCCATCATCAAGGAGATCGGCGACGAGATCCCGATCCAGCTCGGCGGCGGCATCCGTGACCTCGACACCATCGAGCGCTACCTGGACGACGGCCTGAGCTACGTGATCATCGGCACCGCCGCGGTGAAGAACCCCGGCTTCCTGAAGGACGCCTGCAGCGCCTTCGGCGGCCACATCATCGTCGGCCTGGACGCCAAGGACGGCAAGGTTGCGACCGACGGCTGGAGCAAGCTGACCGGCCACGAGGTGGTCGACCTTGCGAAGAAGTTCGAGGACTACGGCGTCGAGGGTGTCATCTACACCGACATCGGCCGCGACGGCATGCTCTCCGGCATCAACATCGAGGCCACCGTCAAGCTGGCCCAGGCGCTGACCATCCCGGTCATCGCGTCCGGCGGCCTGTCCAACCTGGCGGACATCGACCGCCTGTGCGCCGTGTTCGGCGACGGCGTCGAGGGCGTCATCTGCGGCCGGTCGATCTACACCGGCGACCTCGACTTCGCCGCCGGCCAGGCGCGCGCCGACGAGCTGATGGCAGCACTCTGACGTGTTGGCCAAGCGCATCATCCCCTGCCTGGACGTCACGGCCGGTCGCGTCGTCAAGGGCGTCAACTTCGTCGGCCTGCGCGATGCCGGCGACCCGGTGGACATCGCCGCCCGCTACAACGAGCAGGGCGCCGATGAACTCACCTTCCTTGACATCACCGCCACCAGCGATGGGCGAGACCTGATCCTGCACATCATCGAGGCCGTGGCCTCGCAGGTGTTCATCCCGCTGACCGTGGGTGGCGGCGTGCGCGCGGTGGCCGACGTGCGCCGGCTGCTGAACGCGGGCGCCGACAAGGTGAGCTTCAACTCCGCCGCCGTGGCCGACCCCGAGCTGATCCGCGCCGCCAGCGACAAATACGGAGCGCAGTGCATCGTCGTCGCCATCGACGCCAAGCGCCGTCTGGGCGACGACCTCGCCGCGCGCGGCCCCGGCTGGGATGTGTACACCCACGGCGGCCGCAGGAACGTCGGCCTCGATGCGGTGGCGTGGGCCAAGCAAATGGCCGAGTTCGGCGCCGGCGAGATCCTGCTGACCAGCATGGACCGTGACGGCACCCAGGCGGGCTTCGACCTCGAACTCACCCGCGCCGTCAGCGATGCGGTGCCCGTGCCCGTCATCGCCTCGGGCGGCGTGGGTTCGCTGGATGACCTGGCCGATGGCATCACGAAAGGCGGCGCCGACGCGGTGCTGGCCGCCAGCATCTTCCACTTCGGCCAGCACACGGTGGGCGAGGCCAAGGCGCTGATGGCCGCGCGGGGCATTCCCGTCAGGCAGTGAGCATGGGCGAGGTGCGGATCATTGGGGGCCAGTGGAAGCGCTCCAAGCTGCCGGTGCCCGACGCACCGGGGTTGCGCCCCACGTCCGACCGCATCCGCGAGACGCTGTTCAACTGGCTGGGCCAGACGCTGACCGGCTGGCGGGTGCTGGACGCCTTTGCCGGCAGTGGTGCGCTGGGCTTCGAGGCCGCCTCGCGCGACGCGGCCGAGGTGGTGCTGATCGAGCGCGACGCCAAGCTCGTCGCCGGGCTGCGCGCCAGCGTGCAGCGGCTCAAGGCGACGACGATGAGCGTCCACGCGGCGGACGCCCTGGTGTGGATGAAGACGGCGCCACGTGGCGGCTTTGACCTGGTGATGCTGGACCCGCCCTTCGCCGCCGAGCTGTTCGACGCCGCGCTCGCGGCGGCCGGGCCGCTGGTGGGCGAGGGCGGCCTGATCTACGTCGAGGCGCCGCGCGAGATCGCCGCGCCGGCCGGGTTCTCCGTGCTGCGGCAGGGTCGTGCCGGCACCGTGCACTTCCATCTGCTGCGCCGCGAGGACAATCCGGGCTCATGACCAGCCGCGCCATCGTCACCGCCGTCTACCCCGGCACCTTCGACCCCATCACCCTCGGCCACGAGGACCTGATGCGCCGGGCCGCCGGCATGTTCGAGCGCCTGGTGCTGGCGGTGGCGGTCGGCCACCACAAGAAGACCATGTTCTCGCTCGACGAGCGCCTGGCCATGGCGCAGGAGGTGGCCACCGCGCTGGGCAATGTCGAGGTCATCGCCTTCGACGGCCTGCTGCGCGACTTCGTGCGCGACCACGGCGGCAAGGTCGTGGTGCGCGGCCTGCGCACCGGCGGCGACTTCGAGTACGAGTTCCAGATGGCCGGCATGAACCGCAAGCTGATGCCCGAGGTCGAGACCATCTTCCTGACGCCCGGCGAGCACCACCAGTACACGTCCAGCACCTTCGTGCGAGAGATTGCGACGCTGGGCGGCGAGGTCGCCGAGTTCGTGTCGCCCGGCGTGTTGGCGCGCTTGAACGACAAGTTCAAGGGGAGGTGATATGGCATTGATGATCACGGACACGGGAGGCGGGAAACGGCAAGGCATGCCTTGCCCCGCCGAGCGCGGCGCGCGCCTGCCAGCGCATGCCATGTTCGTCCGTCCGGCCGATGGAGGCGTGTCATGGCACTGATGATCACGGACACGCACGGCGGGAATCGGCAAGGCATGCCTTGCCCCGCAGTGCGCGGCGAGCGCATGCAGGCGCTTGCCGCATTCGTCCGCCAGCCCGATGGAGGGAAGCCATGGCACTGATGATCACGGACGAATGCATCAACTGCGATGTCTGCGAGCCCGCCTGCCCCAATCAAGCCATTTCGATGGGCGTCGAGTTCTACCAGATCGACCCGGTCAGATGCACCGAGTGCGTCGGCCACTTCGACGAACCGCAGTGCGTGACGCTCTGCCCGGTGGCCTGCATCCCGGTCAACCCCGCCCACGTCGAGAGCCGTGAGACGCTGCTGCAGAAGTACGAGCGGCTGACGGCCGCCTGAAGGTCGATCGAAGGCCGCATGAATGCGGTCTGAAGGGCGCCAGACGGATTCCCGCTCCCGCGCAACATTCGTTAACGATTGCTCACGCTGACCCCCAAACGGCCTGCCTACAGTGACGCGGTCAAGCAGGAGATCGCGTGGACACGGATATCGAAGAGGGCAGGGCAGTCGCCCCGGATCAGCCCGAAACCCATGAGTCGAAGGGTGCGGCTGCGGCGCTGGCGGCGGCCGCCCTGCTCGCCGCCTGTGGCGGTGGCGGTGGCAGCAGCGGCCCCGGGCCCACTGCGGTCGGTGCCAGCACGTCGCCCGGCGCGACGCCGCCTTCGCGGCGCGATGCAGCCCGCTTCCTGAGCCAGGCCAGCTTCGGTGCCACCGGGCCGGAACAGGTCGATGCCCTCGTCGCGCAGGGCTTCGATGCCTGGCTGACGGCGCAGTTCGCCAAGCCGACGGCCCTGCACATGGACTATGTCAACCGCCAGCGCGGCCGCGACCAGAAGCCGGGCGAGAAGCCCCAGCTCAGCGAGGAGATGAGCTACGAGGCCGTCTGGCAGCAATGGCTGACCGGCGAGGACCAACTGCGTGCCCGCGTCAGCTGGGCGCTGCTGCAGATCTTCGTCATCAGCAATATCGCGCCCGACATCCGCCCCGCGGCCATGAGCAGCTACATGGACATGCTCAACCGCAACGCCTTCGGCAACTGGCGCACGCTGCTGCAGGACGTGGCGCTGCACCCGGCCATGGGCTACTACCTCAATATGCTGGGCAGCGAGAAGGAGAACCCCGACCAGGGCACCCATCCGAACGAGAACTTTGCGCGTGAAGTGCTGCAGCTGTTCTCGATCGGTCTCGTCCAGCTCAATGCCGATGGCACGCCCAAGCTCGACGCGGCCGGCAAGCCCCAGCCCACCTACGACGAGAGCGTCATCAAGGGCTTGTCGAAGGCATTCAGCGGCTGGAGTTTCGGGGGCCTGGACAACAACAACCCGGACCAGTTCCGTGACCACGACGAGAACATCGAGTCCTTGTGGACCCAGCCGATGAAGGCCTGGGCCAGCTTCCACTCGCCGGGCGAGAAGAAGCTGCTCGACGGCAAGCTGCTGCCGGCCGGCCAGACGCCCGAGAAGGACATGGCCGATGCGCTGGACATCATCTTCCAGCACCCCAATGTGCCGCCCTTTTTCGCCAAGCAGCTGATCCAGCGCCTGGTGACCAGCAACCCCAGCCCGGCCTATGTCGGCCGCGTGGCGGCCGTGTTCGCCAACGACGGCACGGGCACGCGCGGCAATCTGAAGGCGGTCGTGCGTGCCGTGCTGCTGGACGCCGAGGCGCGCGGCGACAGCCCGGCCGCCAACGTCGCCAAGCAGCGCGAGCCGGTCATCCGCTTCGCCAACATGCTGCGCGGCCTGGGGGCCAAGAGCAGCAGCGGCCAGAACCGCATCCAGAACCTCGACAGCAACGACGACGCCCTCGGCCAGAGCCCGCTGCTGGCGCCCTCGGTGTTCAACTTCTACTCGCCCGGCTACCGGCCGGCCGGCCCCATTGCCGCGCAGGGCTGGGTGGCGCCCGAGTTCCAGATCAGCGGTGAGACGGCCGTGGCTGGTTCGCTGAACTTCTTCGCCAACCTCTTTGGCAGCGGCGGCTATGGCTGGCCCGAACAGCACCGGCTCAACCTCGACCTCGCCAGCCTCGCGGCGCTCGACACCAAGGCCTTGCTGGACCGGCTGGACCTGCTGTTCTTCAACCTCGGCATGAGCGCGAGCACCCGCGAGCGCCTGACCACCCTCCTCGGTGCCATCGACAGCAAGGCCGACTCGGTCAAGGCCGCGTTGATCGTCACCGCCCTCAGCCCCGACCATGTGATCCAACGATGAAGCGCCGCCACCTGCTCCAACTCGGCGCCGCCGCCGCGCTCAACCCCTGGGCGCAGATGCGTGCGCTTGCGCAGACCGCTCCGGCGGCCGGCGGCTATCGGGCCCTGGTCTGTGTCTTCCTGTTCGGCGGCAACGACGGCAACAACCTGCTGGTGCCCAACGATGCCCGCTATGCGAGCTACCAGCGTGCCCGGCCCAAACTCGCGCTCGACAAGGCCACGCTGCTGCCGCTGAGCCTGTCCAACGCCAGCGGCCTGGCCCTGCACCCGGCGTTCACCGGGCTGAGCGGGCTGATCAACCGCGGGCAGGCCAGCGTGGTGGCCAATGTCGGGCCGCTGCTGCAGCCCACCACGCTGGCCCAGTACAACGCCAACAGCGTGCCGCTGCCGAGCAATCTGTTCTCCCACAGCGACCAGCAGGGCGCCTGGCAGAGCGGCGTGCCCGAGGGCCCGGCCCGCAACGGCTGGGGCGGCCGGCTGCTGGAGCGCGCCGTGGCCGAGGGCCAGGCCAACCGCGGCTATGCGGCCATCAGCCTGTCCGGCGGCAACATCTGGGAGGCAGGCGACAAGAGCCTGACGCCCTATCGCGTGTCATCCGCGGGCCGCTTCGGTTTCGACTTCTACGACCCCAATGCCAAGGCCGGCAGTGATCCGCTCTCGGCCGCGGTCGCCGCGACGCTGGCCGAGACGCGGGCCCATCCCTTCGAGCAGACCTGGCTCAACCTGATGGGCCGCAGCCTGGAGGCCCAGCGGGTGCTGTCCAGTGCGCTCGCCAGCAGCAGCGTCAGCACCGTCTTCCCCAACACCGACCTGGGCCGTCAGCTCGGCATGGCCGCCAAGCTCATCGCCGCGCGCGGCGTGCTGGGCTTGTCGCGCCAATGCTTCTTCACGTCCATCGGCGGCTTTGACACCCATGGCGACGACCAGTTGCAGCGCCAGGCGGAGAACTTCGCCGAGATCGACGCCGCGGTCACCGCCTTCAACACCGCGATGGGCGCCCTCGGCCTGGCCGACAGCGTGACCCTGTTCACCGCCAGCGATTTCGGCCGCACCTTCGCCAGCAATGGCAGCGGCACCGACCACGCCTGGGGCAACCACCATCTCGTCGTCGGCGGCGCGGCACGCGGCATCAATGGCGGCAAGCTGCTCGGCCGCATGCCGGAGCTGGCTCTGGGCGGGCCGGACGATGTCGGTGATGGCGTGTGGCTGCCAAGCACCGCCACCGATCAGCTGGGCGCCGAGCTGGCGCGATGGTTCGGCGCAGACGCGACGACGCTGGCGGCGGTGTGGCCGCATGCGAGCGGGTTTGATCGGCTGGCGGGCTGGGCTTAGGTTCTGTTCTGGCGCCGTCAGTTCGGAAACACCGCCTTCAACACCCACGCCAACCGCGCGCCCGCCGCGGTCAGCTGCTGCCGCTTGATCGCATCCGCCTTGGCGTTGTAGTCGGCGGGCAGGGTCACGGTCCAGTGTGAGCCCTGTTTGGGCGAGAACACCAGCCCGTCGTAGGCCAGCCGCGCTGCGTCGAGGGACTGGGTGGCCCAGCGGACGGGCCAGTCAACCGGGTCGCCGGTGTTGGGTCGCAGCTTGCGCGCCTCGGCCAGCCAGGCCGCGTTGACGCGGTCGGGCTTGAACCTGTCGGGCACGGCGTCCCACACCGAGTGCAGCTTGGGCGGGCCGAAACCCGCGGCGGCCGGGCTTTGCGGCCCTGAGGGCGGTTCGGCCACCCGCGGCGCGGCGGGGGCGCTGGCCCTGCCGCTGGTCACCAGGATGCTGTTGCCGCCGACCGTCTGGGTGGCGGGGTCCAAGCCCTGCTTGTCCGGGTCCACGCGCTGGCCCTGCGCGTCAAGGTAGACGGCACCGACATGCAGTGGCTGGTGCAGGTCACCCACCCAATGGGCGAGCAGCAGCAGCGCCTCGCGCGGGCTCTTGACCTGGGGCTGGCCCGGCGCCGGCTTGCCCTGCAACACCAGGATGGCCTGGCGCAGCGATCCCACCACGTCATCGGGCCGCGTACCGGCGAAGCCCAGCAGGTAGCGGCTGCGCTGCAGGGCCACGTCGGCATAGTGCGTCTGCTTGTGGCAGGTCTCCTCGCCGTCCAGCGTGCATTGCCTGTCGTTGCGGCGTACGTAGTCGGCCATCTCGGCGATGCGCGCGGGCGTCTCCAGCGGCGCGCATTCGGGGTAGCGGCCGGCGGAGGTGTAGGCGTAGTTCTGGCTCGGCGAGATGCCCTTGGCGCAGTCGGCCCAGACGGCGGCCAGCGGCAGCGGGATGTCGCCCAGCAGGGCCTGGATGCGTGCCTCGGCCGGCGTGCCCTGCAGCAGGCCGGCAGCGATCGTCGCAACCGTCTGGTGACCATCGGGGCCCCAGGCATGGGCGAACAGCGGCAAGGCCAGCAGGGCGGCGGTCAGCGGGCGGCGCATGGGCGCTCCTTCAGTCGATCAGGCCAGCGATCGTGCCCGGCTTGAAATGCATGTCAATGAAATCGGCCAGTCCGTCGAACACGGCGTCCAGGGGCGGCGTGGTCGCGCCGAACAGGGCTTGCAGCACCGCAGCCTGCTCGAACAGGCCGTGGGCATAGACGCCCAGCACCCGGCCCGCCTGCCAGCCGATGGCCTGGCCCGCGCCGTTGCGCAATGCCACGCGCGGCGGCTCGAACGACGGGTGTGGCGCGGTGCGACCGTGGCGGATCTCGTAGCCATGCGTCCGCACGCCGTTCAACGCCGCCCAGGGGCCGTCGAGCCCGTCGAACCGCAGCGTCGTGGTCTGCAGCAGCTTGTCGGGCGCGAACGCCGTCACCAGCGGCAGCAGGCCCAGGCCGGGCGCGTTGCCGTCGACGCCCTGGGTGTCAACCAGCGCCTCACCCAGCATCTGCAGCCCACCGCAGATCCCCAGCACGGGCCCTGGGTGGCTGGTGATGGCCACATCCAGCCGCTGCTCGCGCAGCCAGGCCAGGTCTGCCGCCGTGGACTTGCTGCCCGGCAGGATGACCCAGTCGGCCCCCGCCAGGTCACGCGGCTCGCGGGCCCAGCTCAGCCGCACGCCGGGCAGTTGGCGCAGCGGCTGGAACTCGTCGAGGTTGGAGATGTGCGGGTAGGCGATGACGGCAAGGCGTAGCCCTTCACCGGTGGATGCGTCATCGAATACGCCATCCTCCTCGGGCAGACCGTGGCCGCGCCACATCGGCAGGGTGGCCACCGTGGGCACGCCGGTCAGTGCCTGCAGCTGTTCGGGCCCGGGCGACAGCAGGGCCGCATCGCCGCGGAAGCGGTTCAGCACAAAGCCGCGCAGCTGGGCGCGCACATCGGCCGGCATCAGCTGGTGGGTGCCGTAGAGGTGGGCGAAGGCGCCGCCGCGGTCGATGTCGGTGACGAGCAGGCAGGCCGCGCCCGAGGCGCGCGCGGTGCCGAGGTTCACGTAGTCGCTGGCCGCGAGATTGATCTCGGCCGGCGAGCCGGCGCCTTCGATGACGACCACCTCGTTCTCGGCCATCAGTTCGTGCAGCGCGGCCTCGGCCCGGGGCCAGAGCCGGGCGCTGCGTTCGCGCCAGGGCAGGCGCGACAAGGCCTCGTCCACCTCGCCCAGTACCACCACCTGGCTGCGTGTGTCGGCCTCGGGCTTGAGCAGCACCGGGTTCATCCGCACCTCGGGCACCCGCCGCGCGGCCAGGGCCTGGAAGTACTGGGCCGAGCCGATCTCGCCGGCGGCGCCATTCAGGCCCTGCACGACGCGGGCGTTGTTGCTCATGTTCTGCGCCTTGAACGGCGCCACCTTCAGCCCTTGGCGGGCATACCAGCGGCACAGCGCGGTGGCCAGCCAGCTCTTGCCCGCGCCGCTGGTGGTGCCCAGCACCATCACGGCCTTGCCTCGCGCGGGGCGGTTCATGCGTCCTCGCTTTCGATCTCGAGCAGGGCCTGCTGCAGCGCCTGCTGGGCGGCCGGTGGCTGGGCCGACACGCGCACCCAGCCGGGCAGGCCGAAGGACTCGGCGTCGCGCACGCGGATGCCGCGCTCGCGCAGCCGCGCCGCCGTGTCGGGCCGCGGCGGGCGGGCCAGCCAGAAGTGGGTGCAGCTCGGTCGCTGCATCCAGCCCAGGCCGGCCAGCAGCGCGCGCTGGTGGGCCGTCCAGTCGCGCAGCTGGCTGCGGGCCTCGGCCAGCCACGCGGTGGTCGCGTCGTCCGGCCAATGCATCAGCAGCGCCACGCCTTCGGCGGACAGCACCCAGCTCGGTGCCAGCGCCCACGCGTGCTCGGCCACGGCGCCGTCGCCGGGTGCGATCAGATAGCCCGCCCGCACCCCGGTCAGGCCCAGGGCCTTGTTGGGGCAGATGAGCTGCCAGGCGCCGGCCGGCAGGGCGGGGGTGTCGCCCTGCAGCCGCAGCGGCTCGTAGGCACGGTCCACGGCCACGAAGTGGCCGGCCAGGTCCGGCCAAGCCTGCACGCTGTCGCCGGTCGGGTTGCAAGGCTCGCAGATCCAGACCAGGGCCGGTGCGGCGGGGCGGATCTCGGCCGCTTCGGCATAGGGCCGTGCCGCCAGACCGAGCGCCCTTGCCGCATCGGCGTAGTCGCCAAAGCCCGGCTGAGGCACCCACACCTCGACCCGGCCGGCCCGCTGCGCGGCCCCGGTCAGCCGGCGGATGCCCTCCGCGCCGCCGGCGGTGGGCAGCACCCGATCGGCCGGCACGCCGTGGGCCTGGCCCAGGCGCTGGCGCAGCGCGGCGTAGTGCGGGTCCGGGTAGGCGCGGCGGTCGGCCTGCTGGACGGCGCTCAGCAGCGCCGGTGGCGGGCCCAGGGGGCTGGCGTTGGTGGAGAAGTCGTGCGTGATCGGCGGGCCGCCGTCGGGGCCGCCGTGCTCGGCATGCAGGCGATTCATGGCGGCATCCTCAGCGCCCAGGCGAGCGCGGCGATCAGCGCCGCCGCCGCGATGACGGCGTGCCGCGCCGCCCGGCGTGCCGCCTGCAACGTGGCGGCCATTGCAGCCTGGCCGGTGGCGTGCAGCAGGTAGACACCCGGCTTGCCCAGGCGCACGTCCAGCCTCAGGGCCATGGCCGCCATCGGCCAGCCGCTGTTGGGCGACGGCGTGCGGCCGGCCTCGCGCCTCAGGGCGCCGAGGGCCGGCGGCCACAGCAGCAGCGCGCTGAGGCGGGCCGGCAGCCACGACAGCAGGTCATCCGCCCGGGCGGCCCATTTGCCGCACCACTCGCGTTCGTCCCGGTAGCCCCACATCGCATCGGCGGTGTTGGCAAAGCGGTAAAGGGCCGCGCCGGGCAGGCCGGCAATCGCAAACCAGAACAGCGGCGCGATCACCGAGTCGTTCAGGTTCTCGGCCAGGGTCTCGATGGCGGCCTCGCGCACCTCGGTCTCGGTCAGCGCCGCCGTGTCGCGGCTGACCAGGCGCGCCAACCGCGCCCGGCCCGCGTCCAGGCTGCTGGCCAGCGCGGTATCCACCGCCATCACCTCGTCGGCCAGCATGCGCCAGGCGAGCAGGGGCTTGAGCAGCAGCCCCAGCAGCAGCGCCGCCGCGGCCAGCCGCCCCGGCGAGGCCCAGGGTTGCAGCGCGGTCCACAGCCCGATCTCGACCGCCATCGCCGCGCCCACGACCGCCGCAGCACCGACCAGCCAGGCCAGCGCGCCGGCAATGAAGCCGGCCGCCGGCGCCAGCCGAGTGAGCCGGAACAGGCCCAGGTAGCGGCCCATGCCGACCACCGGATGCGCCCAGGCCGGCGGCTCGCCGAGGCGGTCCACCAGCAGCGCCACGCCGATGGCAAGCGGCAGCAGCAGGGCGGTCGCCATCGCCAGGGTGTCAGCGCAGTGGCGGCAGCCGCGCGACCAGGCCGCTTTTGAGCCGCTCGGGCCGGCGGTCCCAGGCCAGGCTGCCGTCACCGGGCTCGGCATGCTGGGCCGCCACGTCCAGCAGCGCGGCCGCGCATGCCGCGTCGGGCGCCAGCTGGCCGAACACATAGCTGTGCTTGCCGGGGCCCTGCAGCGCGGCTGTGCAGCGCTGGCTGCAGGCCGCGAGGCAGGCCTGGCCGCGGATGTCGAGCACCCAGTCGCGCGCGAGGGCCTCGTTCTCGACCGCCTCCAGCAGGTCCTGGCCCCGGCCATCGGCGCAGGTGGTGCAAACGTAGAGGGCGCTCATGGCTCAGTCCTCGATGCCGCGTTGGGCCGGCACGCCGGCCTGATAGTGGTGCTTGACCAGGGTCATCTCGGTGACGGTATCGGCCAGCTCGATCAGCTCGGCCGGCGCGCCGCGCCCGGTCAGCACGACGTGCACATGGGCCGGCCGCTCGCGCAGGCAGGCCAGCACCTGGTCGAGCGCGACCCAGCCATAGCGCAGCGGGTACATGATCTCGTCGAGCACGACGAGGAAATGGTCGCCACTGCGGATGGTGGCTGCGGCGCGGGCCCAGCCCTCGCGGGCGAGTTCGGCGCTGTGTTCCAGGTCCTTGCTCTTCCACGAGAAGCCGTCGCCCAGGCCGATGATGGGCACGCCCAGCTGCTGGAACACGCGGTGTTCGCCGAAGCGGGCGCTGGGCACCTTCATGAATTGGTAGATCAGCACCGGCTTGCCGCGGCCATGGGCGCGCAGTGCGAGGCCGAAGGCTGCGGTGCTCTTGCCCTTGCCGTCACCGGTGTGCACGATGACCAGGCCCCTGCGCTCGCCGGTCGGCACGAGGCGTTCGTGGTGCACGGGTGGAGTTTCAATGTCCATGGCTCAGCCCTTGAAGAATGCGGCGACAGCGTCCGGGTTGGACGGGAAGTAGTGGTGCACATAGCTCGCGCGCAGCGAGCCCTGCTGGTAGAGCGCCTCGGCCGTGGCACCGCCGTTGGGGTTGGTGGCCGTGGTGATCGCGGCGAGCGGCGTCTGCAGCGTCGAGTAGTGAAAGCTGTGGCCGCGCAGCGGCCCCTCGGGCCAGTCCAGCGCCTGCAGGCCCAGCGCCGCCAGCCTCGGCTGCACCCGCGCGTGACCCGGCAGCAGGCCCGCCATCGGATGGATCCGGCCGTGCTGGGTTTCCAGCGTGTCGAGCAGCGCCAGCATGCCGCCGCACTCGGCCAGCAGCGGCCGGCCGGCGGCCAGGTGGGCGCGCAGTTCGGCCTTCAGCGTGGGATGGGCCACCAGCGTGTCGGCATGCAGCTCGGGGTAGCCGCCGGGCAGCCAGGCCGCGTCGCAGTCGGGCAGGGGCTGGTGGTGCAGCGGCGAGAAAAAGCGCAGCTCGGCGCCCAGCGCGCGCAGCAGGTCGAGGTTGGCCGGGTAGATGAAGCCGAAGGCGGCGTCGCGGGCGATGGCGATGCGCCGGCCGGCGAGTGCGCGAACCAGCGGCGGCTCGGGCGCGGCGTCAAAGGCGATGGGCTTGAACGCGAAGCCGGGGCGCAGGCCGGCCTCCCAGGCGTCGGCCCAGGCATCGAGCTGTTCATCGAGCCGCGGCTGCTCGGCGGCCTGCACCAGGCCGAGGTGGCGTTCGGGCAGGCCGAGCGCCGGGTCGAAGGGCAGTGCGGCGATCAGCGGCAGCTCGTCGGGCAGGCCCTCGCCGAGCATGCGGCCATGCGCGGCGCTGCCGATGCGGTTGGCGATCACGCCGCAATGCCGCAGCCCGGGCCGGAAGCGCGCCAGGCCCGTGGCGACGGCGGCAAAGGTCTGGGCCATGGCCGAGGCGTCGATCACGCAGACCAGCGGCAGGCCGAAGGCGGCGGCCAGGTCGGCACTGCTCGGGTCGCCGTCGAACAGGCCCATCACGCCTTCGACCAGGATCAGGTCGGCCTCGCGCGCGGCGCGGGCCAGCAGGGCCTGGCAGTGGTCGAAGCCGCCCATGTAGAGGTCGAGCTGGTAGACCGGGGCGCCGCTGGCGCGCTCCAGCAAGGTGGGGTCGAGGAAGTCGGGCCCGGTCTTGAACACCCGCACGCGCCGGCCCGCACGGGCGTGGCTGCGGGCGATGGCAGCGGTGATGCTGGTCTTGCCGGCGCCCGAGGCGGGTGCGCTGATGAAGAGGGCGGGGCAGTGGGCGGTCATAGGGGCAGGGCGATCCAGCGGCCGTCCACCTGGGCGATGTGCAGCCGCCGGCCGAAGACTTCGCGCAGCGCCGCATGGCAGTCGGGGTCGGCAGGGGCGCTGGCATGGACGATGCGGCCGTGGTTCATCAGCACCAGGTGGTCGGCCTGCAGGGCCACGTGCAATTCGTGCAGCACGCTGGCGACGCTGGCGCCGGTGGCGACGCGGGCCCGCACCAGGCCCATCCAGTCGGCCTGATGCGGTGGGTCCAGGTGGGCCAGGGGCTCGTCCATCAGCGTCAGCGGCGCGTCCACCGCCAAGGCGCGGGCCAGCAGCACGCGCTGGCGCTCGCCGCCGGACAGGCTGCCGAGGCGCCGTTCGCGCCAGTCCCAGCTGTGCGTCGAGCGCATCGCGGCCTCGACGGCGCGGCGGTCGGCGGCCGACGGCGCCGCCAGCCAGGGCCGGTGCGGCAGCCGGCCGAGCATGACGACATCCTGGGCCAGCAGGTCGTCGGCGCCGGTCTCGGCCTGGCCCATCCAGGCCAGTTGGCGCGCGCGGGCCGCGGCCGGCCAGTCCGGCAGCGGGCGGCCGGCCAGCCTCACCTCGCCGTCGCAGGGCTGCAGGCCGGAGACGGCACGCAGCAGCGTGGACTTGCCGGCGCCGTTGGGGCCGACGATGGCTGTCCAGCGGCCGGCCGGCAGGCTGAGTTGCAGGCCTTGCAGGATGTCGCGGCCATCGATGCGCACCCGCTCGATGCGGGCTGTCAGGGCGGGCGCGGCCGTCATCGCGCCAAGACCTTGCGCCGGTGCATCAGCACCAGCAGATAGGCGCCGCCCACCAGCGCGGTGACGATGCCGACCGGCAGCTCCTGCGGGCGGATCAGCGCGCGCGCGGTGACGTCGGCCAGCAGCAGCAGCGCGCCGCCGACGGCGGCCGACAGCAGCACCAGCCAGCCATGCAGCATCGGGCACAGCGCGCGCACCAGATGGGGCGACACCAGGCCGACGAAGGCCACGATGCCGGTCTGGGCCACGGCCGCGCCGGTGGCCAGTGCGAACGCGACGATCAGCAGCAGCCGCATCAGCGCCAGCCGGATGCCGAGCGACTTGGCGGTGGCCTCGCCGAGCGTCAGCGCGTCCAGCGCCGGGCTGGCCAGCAGGCCCAGCAGCGCGGCCAGCACGCCGGCGGTGGCCATCACCGCGACGCTGTGCCAGCCGAGCAGGCCGGTGTTGCCGAGCAAAAAGGCCTGCATCGCGCGCAGCGTGTCGGGCACCTGCAGCGTGGTCAGGTTGGTCAGCGCGTTCAGCACGACGCCGACCACCACGCCGGCCAGCAGCAGGCGCAGGGTCTGCTCGACGCCGCGCGCCAGCAGCAGCGTCAGGCCCACGCCGACCAGGGTGCCGATGAAAGCCACACCGGTCAGCCCGACGGCGGCCAGCAGCGACGCGCTGGGGCTGGCCACGCCGGTCAGCGCCAGCGCCACGGCCACCGCCAGCTCGGCGCCCGAGGCGCTGCCGAGCAGATAGGGGTCGGCCAGCGGGTTGCGGAACAGGCCCTGGGCCATCGCACCGGCCATGCCCAGCAGCGCGCCGGCCCACCAGGCACCCAGCGAGCGCGGCAGCCGGATCTCCCAGAGGATGAGGCGCATGCTGTCATCGCTCAGATCGGCCCAGCCGGTGCTGCCGACCAGCACGCCGGCGGCAACGCCCGCGGCGCCGAGCACCAGCAGCAGCGCGAGCAGGGGGCCGGGGCGCAGCGTCATCGCGCGGCCTTGTCGCGCAGGCAGCGCGCCATGATCTGTGCCGCCTCGGCCATGCGCGGGCCGGGGCGGGACAGGATGTCGCCCTCCTCGGGCTTGAAGATGCATAGGCGGCCGTGGCGGACGGCATCGATGCCCTGCCAGCCGGGCCGCGTCGTCAGGCCTTCGGCATCGCGCGTGCCCACCATGATCAACCCCGGGTTGGCCTTGACGACGAATTCCGGGTTGATCTTGGGAAAGGGGCCGAGTTCCGCCGGGATGATGTTGCCGGCGCCCAGCCGTGCCAATGTTTCGCCCATGAAGGACGTGGCACCGGCGGCATAGAGGCCGGCGCCGACTTCGTAGTACACGCGCAGGCCGCGGGCCGCGGGCGGCACGCTGCTGGCGGCGGCCGCGACCCCGGCTTCGATCTGGCGCCAGATGCGCTGGGCATCGCCGACGCCGAGCACCTGGCCGACGATGTCGAGCACGCGCTGCACATCGCGGTAGCTGCGCGGCTCCAGCGCGACGACCTTGAGGCCGAGGGCCTTGAGCCGTCCGGAGACCCGCGACGACACGGCAACCAGCACGACATCGGGCTTGAGCGCCGCGATCATCTCGACATTGGTGTCGTCCATGCCGCCGAGCTTGGGCAGGGCGTTCACGCTGGCCGGGAAGTTGGAGTAGCGGTCCACGCCGACGAGGCGGCCGCAGGCGCCGAGCTCGCAGACGGTCTCGGTCAGCGATGGCAGCAGGCTGACGATGCGTTGCGGCGGCGTGGCGATGACGGTGGTCTGGCCGAGATCGTCCTTGATCTCGACGGCTTGGGCCGGCAGCGCGATAGCGAGCAGCAGGGCGAAGAAGAGGCGTTCAAACATCGGAATCCTCCACCGGCCGCGTCCAGGCCTGGCCCGCGACCATCAGCGTCAGCTGGCCGCATTGCCGCGCCACATCCTGGTTGAGCCGGCCGAGTTCGTCGACAAAGTGGCGCACCTCCCGGCCCAGCGGCGACACGCCCCAGCCGACCTCGTTGGACACGAAGACGACTGGCGAGGCCAGGCGGGGCAGCAGGGTCAACAGCGCGGCGCGCTCGGCCTGCCAGCCCGGCGCGTCGGGCGCGCCGCTGGCCGGCATCAGCCAATTCACCAGCCACAGCGTCAGGCAGTCGACGACGATCAGCGTGTTCTCGTCGTTGGCCTGGGCCAGGGCCGCGCTCAGCGCCAGCGGGGCTTCGAGGGTCTCGAAGCCCGCCGGCCGCGTGGCGCGGTGGTGGCGGATGCGTGCACGCATCTCGTCGTCGGCCGCCAGCGCGGTGGCGATGACCGCGACATGCCCGCCGCGGGCCTGCCAGCGCAGGGCCAGGCGTTCCGCGCGGCCCGACTTGCCGCTGCGCTGGCCGCCGACGATGAGTTCGTGCGCGGCCATGGGCTCAGAGCTTTGGCGTCAGCGTTACGCCCAGCATCACCGTGCGCGGCGCCTGCGCATAGCCGCGGGCCGTCTGGTAGACGCGGTCGAAGGCGTTGTCCACGTTCAGCTGCAGCCGGGCCTGCGGGTTGATGCGGTAGGCCAGCGCGGCGTTGACCAGCGCATAGCCGCCCAGCATCTGAGTGCTGCCGGTGCGGTCCGATCGCGCTGCCGTGGCCGTCATGCCGAGGCTGCCGCTCCAGTCGCCGATGGCCTTGTCCAGCCGCAGGCTGGCGTAGCGCGGCGCGCGGCGGCCCAGGCGGGCGCCGCTGGTCTCGTCGCGCGGGTTCTGCCAGTCGAAGGAGGACTGCAGATGCCAGCCGGCGAACTCGGTCTGGCCTTGCAGCGTGGCGCCGCGCAGGTGGGCGCGCGCGACGTTGCCGTAGCAGCCGTCCCAGGGCATGACCTTGAGCGGGTCGGTGGCCGGGCAGTTCAGCGCGAACTGGGCGTCGTAGTTGATGAGATCGCGGATGCGATTGTCGTAGGCGGTCAGGCTGAGCTGGTGCTCGCCGCTGGCCCAGCGCAGGCCCACTTCCTTGTTGCGGCCGTGCTCGGGCTTGAGCGCCGGCAGCGTATCTAGCGGGCCGTACTGGCTGAAGCTCTGGTATAGCGTCGGCGCGCGGAAGGCCGTGCCGGCGCTGGCCCAGGCGCGCCATTCGGGCGAGAAGCGCCAACCAGCGGCCAGGCTGCCGGTGTCGATGCCGCCGAAGTCGCTGTCCTTGTCGTGGCGCCAGTGGACCTGGCCATCGAAGGCGCCCAGGTTCAGCAGATACCCCAGGGCCAGTGCGTTCTGCGAGCGGTCGGCCTTGCCGTTCTTGGACGGGCGCAGCGAGGAGTTGAGGAGTTGGTCTTCGCGGCGCTCCAGCGTCGCGTTGAGCCGGCCCACGGGCAATGCGATCTGGTTGGCCCAGGCATACGCGCGCACGCGGGTCTCAGTGAGGTAGCCGCTGACGCCATTGGCCAGGGTCTCATAGCGGGCGCCGGATTCGCTGGCGCTGAACTCGCTCTGCCAGGCGCTGGTCCACTGCGCCGTCCAGGTCGCGCGCACGCTGCGGGCGTCGTTGACGGCGCGGTCGTCGGTGTTGGGCGGGGAGAAAGTGGAGTCGTACTGGGCGTTGACGTGGCTGCGCGTGGCCGTGAGGCTCAGGCGGTGCTGGTCGTTGACGGCATAGCCCAGACGCCCCTGCAGGCTGTGGTTGCGCCAGCCATCGGGGTCCGTCAGGCCGGGCTTGTCGGGCATGGTGCTGAAGCCGTCGCTGGTCTCCAGCGCCGCGCCCAGCGCGTAGTCCCAGCCGCCCTGGCGGCCGCTGAAGCTCACGTCGCCCTTGGTCGTGCCGAGGTTGCCCATGGCGCCGTGCAGCACGAGCTGGGGCGTGGACTCGCCCTTGCGCGTGAAGATCTGGATCACGCCGCCGATGGCGTCGGAGCCGTAGACCGCGCTGGCCGGGCCGCGCAGGATCTCGATGCGCTCGACCTGGGCCAGGCCCATGGCCTCCCAGGGGGCGCCGCCGGAGCCGGACTGGGTGTCCATGCGCACGCCGTCGATGAGCACGACGGTGTGCTCGGTGTTGGCGCCGCGCATGAAGACGGACGTGGTGCTGCCGGGTCCGCCGTTGCGGGCGATCTGCAGGCCTGGCTGGGCCGCCAGCAGGTCGGCCAGACCGCCGAAGGCTCGGGCGGAGATGTCCTCGCGCGTGAGGACGGTGATGTCGGCCAGCACCTCGCTGACGCGCTGCGGGCTGCGCGTGGCCGTGGTGACGACGGTATCGAGCCGGTTCTGGGCCTGGGCGGACGCGGCCAGGGCCAGCGCGGACAGTGCGAGCAGCGGCCGACGGGCCGCGAGGAGGGACTTGGACATGAAAACAGATGCAATGGATCACCCAGCCGCGCTGACCCCCGCAGCGCTGCTGAAAAACGGCTTCCGGAGAAGCCCCGTCGTTGGCCGGTATCCGGGCTGGTGGACAGACGCTCAACGCCTTCCCGGTGCTGGGCACCAGTGGCTTGTGAGTTGAGCGCAGAGGCCCTGGGGCCTCGTCCACTTACCGTTGCGGGGACAGCTCAGGTTAGATCCGCGGCGTGGCCGCTCGTCCTCCTGATTCCCGTTGAACTGCATCCGCCATGAAGGCGGGCGCGAGCACCAACGGCGCGGATTCTATCGGGCGCCGCTCGCGGCGGCCTGCGGTTTGCGGGGCTTGGCCAGCTTGGGTGGCTTCAGGTGCACGGCCTGAGGGCTGCTGGCCGGCTGGGCCGGCGGCGGTAGCGTCTGCAGGCCCACGGCCTGGCCGCGCTGGTGGCGAGCCTCGGCCTCACTGGCGCGACGGGCCGCGGCCAGCGCATGGGCCTGCTTGGCTTCAGCGAGGTGGCGCTCGCGCGCAGCGCGGCTGTCGGCGGCGCTGGGCTGGTCGTAGCTGATGCTGCCGCTGGCGGAGGGGCCGCTCGGGCAGGGCGAGTCGCGCAGGTCACGGCCGTCCGGCCCGCAGCGGTAGAGGGGCGTCTGGCGCGGCTGGGTCTGGGCCGAGGCCATTGCGGCCAGGGCCAGGCTCAGTGCAAGCAGCACGGCTTTCATGGCGTCGGAGTGTCGCTCGGCGGCGCCGGCTTGGGGGGCTTGGGGCGCGGCGGCTTGGCGTGAATCTTGGCCAAGGCCTTGTCCATCTCGCCGCGCAGCATCAGCTCGACGGCGTCGTAACTCTTCTGGATGCAGTCCTCGACCGCCTGGCGTTCGGCCAGCGGCGGCTTGCGCAGCACATAGCCGGCCACCTCGGCCTTGTGGCCCGGGTGGCCGATGCCGAGGCGCAGCCGCCAGAAGTCGCCGCTGCCGAGCTGGGCGCGCATGTCGCGCAGGCCGTTGTGGCCGCCGTCGCCGCCGCCCTTCTTGAACTTCATCTCGCCGGGCGGCAGGTCCAGCTCGTCGTGCACGGCGAGGATTTCCTCCGGGGCGATCTTGAAGAAGCGCGCCAGCGCCGTGACCGACTTGCCCGAGAGGTTCATATAGGTCATGGGCTCCAGCAGCCAGACCGGGCCGCTGGCGCCGGGCGCGTTGTTCACGCGGGCCACCAGGCCGTGGTAGGCCTTGTCGGCTTGCAGCGAAACCTTGAGCCCGCGCGCCAGCCCGTCGATCCACCAGAAGCCGGCGTTGTGCCGGGTGTCTTCGTACTCGGCCCCGGGGTTTCCCAGGCCAACCAGCAACTTGATCATGTGAGCATCTTAGTTTTGGTGGCTTCAGCAACGCTGCAGCTACAAACAGCCTGCACACTGGGCGGCGTCATCAGGAGTGGATCCGAATGCAGAACAAGAATTCCCGGCGCGGCATGACCGGCGCCGCGCGGCCCTGGGTGCTGGCCGGGGTGGTGGTCGCGGGCGTGGCGCTGGCCGGGTGGTGGTGGAAGGGCCGCAGCGCGGCAGGGAGTGATGGTGCTGGCGGCGCCGGCCCGGCGGCGTCGGCCGCTTCGGGGGCGTCGGGCGGGCCCGGTGGGGGGCGCGGTGGGCGCTTCGGCGGCGGCAACCGGCCGCAGCCGGTGTCGGTCGCCCCGGTGCAGCGGCGCGACCTGGCCGTGGCCGTCGAGGCCATCGGCAGCATCGCCTCGGCGAACACCGCCGTCGTGCGGGCCAAGGTGAGCGGCGAGCTCAAGGCGATCTACTTCAAGGAAGGCCAGCCCGTGAAGGCCGGCCAGGTGCTGGCGCTGATCGACCCGCGGCCCTTCGAGATCGCCCGCGACCAGGCGCAGGCGGCGTTGGCGCGCGACCAGGCCCAGCTCGACAACGCACGCGCCGATCTGGCGCGCTACCAGGACCTCGTCGCGAAAGAGGCCGCGCCGCGCCAGCAGCTCGACACCCAGCAGGCGCTGGTGCGCCAGCTCGAAGCCACGGTGATGGCCGACAAGGCGACGCTGGACAACGCGCGGCTGCAGCTGTCCTACACCCGCGTCACGGCGCCGATTGCCGGGCAGGTGGGCCTGAAGCAGGCGGACCTCGGCAACAACGTCGGCCCGACGGATGCCAACGGCCTGCTGAGCATCGCGCAGACGCAGCCGGCCGCGGTGGTGTTCGCGGTGCCGGATGCGCGGCTGCCGCGCATCCGGCAGCAGCTGGGCGCGAAGCAGCCGCTGGCCGTGCAGGCTTGGGACCGTGAGCACAAGCAGCTGCTGGCCGAGGGCCGGGTCGACAGCACCGAGAACGCGATCGATGCCAGCACCGGCACGATCAAGGTGAAGGCGCTCTTCCCGAACAAGGACGGGGCCTTGTTCCCGAACCAGTTCGTCAATGTGCGGCTGCAGCTGGACACGCTGAAGGACGTGCTCGTCGTGCCGACGGCCGCGGTGCAGCGCGGCGCCCCGGGCACCTTCGTGTACGCGGTGGCCGATGGGCAGGTGGCGCTGCGCAAGCTCAACGTGCTGGCAACGGATGGCGAGTCCACCGCGGTGCAGGGCGAGGTCAAGCCCGGTGACCAGGTCGTCATCGACGGCGCGGACCGGCTGCGCGACGGTGGCAAGGCCGAGGTCATCCAGGCGACGGCGGGCGGCGCCGGGCGTGACGGCGGCGCGGGCCGTGGGCGCTGGATGGAGGGCCTGCCGCCGGAGACGGTCGAGAAGCTCAAGGGCATGAGCCCCGACGAGCGCCGCGCCTGGCTGCAGGCGCACCGGCCGGCCTCGGCGCCGGCGGCGGCGTCGGCACCCGCCGCGCATGCCGAGGCACCGGCCGAGCCGGCACGCCAGGCCGCGGCCACGGCGCCGGGCGAAGCGGCATCGGCCACGGCCGCCGAGCGCCCGCGCTGGATGGACCGCGTGCCGCCCGAGATGGTGGAGAAGCTCAAGGCCATGAGCCCTGACGAGCGCCGCGCCTGGTTCCAGCAGCACCGCCCGGCCTCGGCGCCCTGAGGCAGGGGGCGCTGTGAACCCGTCACGCCTTTTCATCGAGCGGCCGGTCGCGACCTCGCTGCTGATGCTGGCCATCGTGCTGGCCGGCGCGCTGGCCTACCGGCTGCTGCCGGTGTCGGCCCTGCCCGAGGTCGACTACCCGACCATCCAGGTCACGACTCTCTACCCCGGCGCCAGCCCGGATGTGATGACCTCCTCGGTCACCGCGCCGCTGGAGCGCCAGTTCGGCCAGATGCCGGGCCTGGCGCAGATGTCCTCGACCAGCTCGGGCGGCGCGTCGGTCATCACGCTGCGCTTCGACCTCGGCCTGTCGCTCGACGTGGCCGAGCAGGAGGTGCAGGCGGCGATCAACGCGGGCAGCAACCTGCTGCCGACCGACCTGCCGATGCCGCCGGTGTACAGCAAGGTCAACCCGGCCGACGCGCCGGTGTTGACGCTGGCGGTCAGCTCGACCACGCTGCCCGTGCCGCGCGTGCACGACCTGGTGGAAAGCCGGCTGGCGCAGAAGATCTCGCAGGTGCCGGGCGTGGGCCTGGTGGGCATTGCCGGCGGCCGGCGGCCCGCGGTGCGCATCCAGGCCAACCCGGGCGCGCTGGCGGCGCTGGGCCTCTCCATCGACGATGTGCGCACCGCCATCACCGCGGCCAACGTCAACCAGTCCAAGGGCAGCTTCGACGGCCCGCTGCGCGCCTCGACGCTGGACGCGAACGACCAGCTCAAGAGCGCGGCCGAGTACGCCAACCTCGTCATCGCCTACAAGGCCGGCAACCCGGTGCGGCTGAAGGACGTGGCCCAGCTGATGGACGATGCCGAGAACCTGCGCCTGGCGGCCTGGGCGGCCCGTGCGGGCCAGCCCTCCACGGCGGCGGTGATCCTGAACGTGCAGCGTCAGCCCGGCGCCAACGTCATCGAGACCGTGGACCGCGTGCGCGCGGTGCTGCCGCAGCTGCAGGCGGCGCTGCCGGCGTCCATCGACGTGCAGATCCTGTCCGACCGGACGACGACGATCCGCGCGTCGGTGCGCGATGTGCAGCACGAATTGCTGTTCGCCATCGTGCTGGTGATCGGCGTCATCTTCGTCTTCCTGCGCAGCCTGCCGGCCACGGTCATCCCGGCGGTGGCGGTGCCGGTGTCGCTGGTGGGCACCTTCGGCGTGATGTACCTGGCCGGCTTCTCCATCAACAACCTGACGCTGATGGCGCTCGTCATCTCGACGGGCTTCGTCGTGGATGACGCCATCGTGATGATCGAGAACATTGCCCGGCACATGGAAGAGGGGGGCGAAAGCGTCAGCCCGTTCCGCGCCGCGCTGGAGGGATCCAAGCAGATCGGCTTCACCATCATCTCGCTGACGGTCTCGCTGATCGCCGTGCTGATCCCGCTGCTCTTCATGGGCGATGTGGTGGGACGCCTGTTTCACGAGTTCGCGATCACGCTGGCGGTGTCCATCCTGATCTCGGCCTTCGTGTCGCTGACCCTGACGCCGATGATGTGCGCGCGTCTGCTCAAGCACGAGCATGACGAGGATCACGGCCGGCTCTGGCGCTGGGTCGGTCAGGCCTTCGACGGCATCATCGCCGGCTATGGCCGCATGCTGACCTGGGTGCTGGACCGCTCGGCGGCGACCCTGATCGTCTTCATCGGGACCCTGGTCCTGACCGGCGTGCTCTACCTGCTCGTGCCCAAGGGCTTCTTCCCGGTGCAGGACACCGGCCAGATCCAGGGCATCACGGAGGCGGCGCAGTCGACCTCCTTCGAGGCCATGGCCGAGCATCAGCAGCGCATTGCCGAGCGCGTGCTCAAGGATGCCGCCGTGGACAGTGTCTCGTCCTTCATCGGCGTGGATGGCGGCAACACGACGCTCAACCAGGGGCGGCTGCAGATTGCGCTGAAGCCCAAGGAAGAGCGCGGCGAAAGCGCGGCCGCCGTGGCGCGGCGGCTGACGGACCGCGTGGCTGCCGAGCCTGGCATCGCGCTGTACCTGCAGCCGGTGCAGGACCTGACCATCGAGGACCGCATCGCCAAGACGCAGTACCAGTTCACGCTGAGCTCGCCGGATGCGGCGGAGCTGAGCCGCTCGACCACGGCGGTGCTGGAGCGCCTGCGCGGCCTGAAGGAAATCGCCGACGTCGCCAGCGACCAGCAGGAGCAGGGCCTGCAAGCCTATGTGGACATCGACCGCGATGCCGCCGGGCGGCTCGGCGTCACGGTCGCCGCCATCGACAGCGCGCTCTACAGCGCCTTCGGCCAGCGACTGATCTCCACCATCTTCACGCAGAGCAACCAGTACCGCGTCGTGCTGGAGGTCGCGCCGGGCTACCGCCAGGGCCTGGACGGGCTGCAGCGGCTGTACGTGCCGGGCGCCAACGGCACCCAGGTGCCGCTCAGTTCGGTGGCGCACTTCGCCGAGAAGCTGGCGCCGCTGGCCGTCAACCACGTGGCCCAGTTCCCGGCCGCGACGGTGTCGTTCAACCTCGCGCCCGGCGCCTCGCTCGGAGATGCGGTGAAGGCGATCAAGGCCGAGGTCGAGGCGCTGCAGCTGCCGCTCAGCGTCGAGACCCATTTCGAAGGGGCGGCCCTGGCCTTCCAGGCCTCGCTGACCAGCACGCTGCTGCTGATCCTGGCGGCCATCGTGACGATGTACATCGTGCTGGGCGTGCTCTACGAGAGCACCATCCACCCGCTCACCATCCTGTCCACGCTGCCCTCGGCTGGCCTCGGGGCGCTGCTGGCGCTGCTGGCCTTCCGGCTCGACCTGGACATCATCGCCATCATCGGCATCGTGCTGCTGATCGGCATCGTCAAGAAGAACGCGATCATGATGATCGACTTCGCGCTGGAGGCCGAGCGTGACCTGCAGCTCAGCCCGCGCGAGGCGATCTACCAGGCCTGCCTGCTGCGCTTCCGGCCCATCCTGATGACGACGATGGCTGCGCTGCTCGGCGCGCTGCCGCTGATGCTGGGCACCGGCGTGGGCAGCGAGCTGCGGCATCCGCTGGGCGTGGTGATGGTCGGCGGCCTGATCGTCAGCCAGCTGCTGACGCTGTTCACGACGCCGGTCATCTACCTCGGCTTCAGTGCCCTCGCGGCGCGGCTGCGGCGCGGCCGGGGCGCGGCCGAGGCGGACCGCCCGGGGGCGGCGGCGTGAACCTGTCGCGCGTCTTCATCGAGCGCCCGGTCGGCACGGCACTGATCACCTGCGGCCTGGCGCTGGCCGGTGCGCTGTCGTACCTGCTGCTGCCGATCGCGCCGCTGCCGCAGGTGGAGTTCCCGACGATCTCGGTGCAGGCCTCGCTGCCCGGCGCCAGCCCCGACACCATGGCCGCCACGGTGGCCACGCCGCTGGAGCGCACGCTGGGCACCATCGCTGGCGTGAACGAGATCACCTCGTCCTCGTCGCTGGGCAGCACGCGCATCACGCTGCAGTTCGACATCAGCCGCGACATCGACGGTGCGGCGCGCGACGTGCAGGCCGGCATCAACGCGGCGCGCGCGCTGCTGCCCAGCGGCATGCCCAGCAACCCGACCTACCGCAAGGTCAACCCCGCCGATGCGCCGATCATGATCGTCGCGCTCACGTCCGACACGCTCACCCGCGGCCAGATGTACGACGCGGCCTCCACGGTGCTGGCACAGCGGCTGGCGCAGGTGGACGGTGTCGGCCAGGTCAACGTGGGCGGGGGGGCGCTGCCGGCGGTGCGGGTCGAGCTGGACCCGAACAAACTGTCGGCCCAGGGTATCGCGCTGGAGCAGGTGCGGGCCGCCGTCGTGGGCACCAATGCCAACCGGCCCAAGGGCGCGCTGGAGACCGCCGAGCGCTACTGGCAGATCGCGGCCAACGACCAGGCCAAGCGCGCGGCCGACTACGCCCCGCTGGTGCTGAGCTACCGCAACGGCGCGGCGGTGCGGCTGCAGGACGTGGCCGACATCCAGGACAGCGTGCAGGACGTGCGCAACGACGGCCTGGTCAACGGCAAGTCGGCCGTGGTGCTGATCCTGAACAAGGCGCCGGGCGCCAACATCATCCGCACCGTGGAAACCATCCGCGGCCTGCTGCCGCAGCTGCAGGCGTCGATCTCGCCGGCGATCCGGGTCGACGTGGTGATGGACCGCACCACCACCATCCGCGCCAGCATCCGCGAGGTGCAGCGCACGCTGGCCATCGCCTTCGGGCTGGTGATCGTGGTGGTGTTCATCTTCCTGCGGCGGCTGCGCGCGGCGCTGCTGCCGGCGGTGGCCGTGCCGGTGTCGCTGGCCGGCACCTGCGGCTGCATGTACCTGCTGGGCTTCAGCGTCGACAACCTCTCGCTGATGGCCATGACCGTGGCCACCGGCTTCGTCGTCGACGACGCGATCGTAGTGCTGGAGAACATCGCCCGCCACATCGAGCGCGGCCTGGCGCCGCGCGAGGCCGCGCTGCGGGGCGCGCGCGAGATCGGCTTCACCGTGGTCTCGATCTCGCTGAGCCTGATCGCGGTGTTCATCCCCATCCTGGCGATGGGCGGCATCATCGGCCGGCTGTTCCGCGAGTTCGCGGTCGTGCTGTCGGTGGCGATCCTGGTGTCGATGGTGGTGTCGCTGACGACCACGCCGATGATGGCCGCCACTCTGCTGCGGCCCGAGGCCGAGCAGGCGCGCGGCGGCGGCGGGCGGTTCGCCGGCGCGCTCGCCCGCCTGCAGCGCGGACTGATGCGCGGCTACCGGCGCTCGCTGCGCTGGACGCTGCGCCACCAGCCGGTGGCGCTGGCGCTGCTGGCGGGCGTGATCGCGCTGAACGTGTCGCTCTACATCAGCGTGCCCAAGGGCTTCTTCCCGCAGCAGGACACCGGCCTGATGTTCGGCGGCGTGCAGGCCGACCAGGCCAGCTCCTTCCAGTCCATGCAGCAGAAGCTGCGCAGCTTCGAGGACATCGTCAGCGCCGACCCGGCGGTGGCCAATGTCATCGGCTTCACCGGCGGCGGGCAGCGCAACAGCGCCAACATGTTCGTCAGCCTGAAGGGCCGCGACCAGCGCAAGGAGACCGTGGACGAGGTCATGAACCGGCTGCGCGGCAAGCTCGCCAAGGTGCCGGGTGCCAACCTGTTCCTGGCGCCGGTGCAGGACATCCGCATGGGCGGCCGCCAGGCCAATGCGTCCTGGCAGTACACGCTGCAGGCCGACGAGCTGGCCGACCTGCGCACCTGGGAGCCGCGCATCCGCCGGGCGCTCACCGAGGTGCCCGAGCTGGCCGACGTCAACAGCGACCAGCAGGACAAGGGCCTGCAGACCTCGCTCGTGGTGGACCGCTATGCGCTCGCGCGCCTGGGCCTGACGATGAACGGCCTGGACAGCGTGCTCAACGACGCCTTCGGCCAGCGCCAGGTGGGCGTGATCTACAACCCGCTCAACCAGTACCGCGTCGTGATGGAGCTGGCGCCGGCCTGGCTGCAGAACCCGCAGACGCTGGACCGGCTGATGCTCACCAACACGGGCGGCCAGCAGGTGCCGCTGTCGGCGGTGGCGCGGGTCGAGACGACCGGCACGCCGCTGGCCGTCAACCACCAGAGCGGCACCCCGGCCAGCACGATCAGCTTCAACCTCGCGCCGGGCGTGTCGCTGTCCGATGCGGTGGCCGCGGTGAACGATGCAGTGGCGCGCAGCGGCGCGCCGGTCTCGGTGCGTGGCAGCTTTCAGGGCACCGCCCAGGCGTTCCAGTCGTCGCTGGGCTCCCAGCCGTTGCTGGTGCTGGCGGCCATCGTGACCATCTACCTCGTGCTGGGCATGCTCTACGAGAGCCTGATCCACCCGATCACGATCCTGTCCACGCTGCCATCGGCCGGCGTGGGCGCGCTGCTGGCGCTGATGGCCTTCAAGACCGACTTCACGATCATTGCCCTCATCGGCGTGATCCTGCTGATCGGCATCGTGAAGAAGAACGCCATCATGATGCTGGACTTCGCGCTCTCCGCCCGCCACGCCGCCGCCGCGCGCGGCCAGCGCCTGGCCGCCGGGCCGGCCATCTACCGCGCGGCGCTGCTGCGGCTGCGGCCCATCCTGATGACCACCGTGGCCGCGGTGTTCGGCGCGGTGCCGCTGGCCCTGGGCCAGGGCGAGGGCGCCGAGCTGCGGGTGCCGCTGGGCATCTCCATCGTCGGCGGCCTGCTGCTGAGCCAGCTGCTCACGCTCTACACCACCCCCGTCGTGTTCTGCCTGATGGACCGGCTCTCGCGCCCGCGCCGCGCGCCGGCGCGGCCCCGCGCCGCCGTCGCCCTCACGACCTGACCCCATGCTCAAGACCTGCCTGCCCCCCCTGACCCTGAGCCTGCTGCTGGCGGGCTGCGCCGTCACCGCGCAGCACCCGCCTGCGGAGCCCGCCCCGCCGGCCGCCTTTGCCGGCTCGGCCGCCTGGCAGCGCGTGGCGCCGGAGGCCGCCGTGCCCGAGGCCTGGTGGACGCTGTTCCACGACCCGGTGCTCGACGCCCTGCAGGCGCGGCTGCGCGCCGGCAACCAGACGCTGGCGGCCAGCCTCGCGCAGCTGACGTCCGCGCGCGCGGTGCTTGCCGCGGCCGACACGGCGATCTTCCCGACGTTGTCCCTGGGCGCCGGCAGCAGCCGCGGCGCCGCGCCGAGCAATGGCAAGCGCAACACCTCGACGACCGACTCGCTGACCGCCACGGCGGCCTGGGAGATCGACCTGTGGGGCCGCCTGTCCGAGGCGGTGAAGGTGGCGGGCGCCAACGTGCGGGCCAGCGAGGCCGACCTCGCCGCGCTGACGCTCTCGGCTCAGGCGACGCTGACCCAGACCTACCTCTCGCTGCGCGCCGCCGAGGCCCAGCAGGCGGTGCTGGAGCGCAGCGTGGCCGCGGACCAGCGGGTGCTGGAGCTGACCCAGGCCCGCTTCGCCAGCGGCGTGGTGGCGCAGACCGATGTGCTGCAGGCGCGCACCCAGCTGCGCACGGTGCAGGCCCAGCTCGGCGAGGCCCGGGCCCAGCGGGCCCAGCTCGCGCATGCACTGGCCACGCTGGTGGGCCAGTTGCCGGGGCAGCTGGACCTGCCGGCCACCGGCCAGCTGCCCGAGCTGCCGCTGGTGCCGGCACTGGTGCCGTCCACGCTGCTGGCCCAGCGGCCCGACCTCACCGCCGCGCGGGCCCGCCAGGTGGCTGCCTATGCCCAGGTCGGCGTGGCGGACGCGGCCTTCTTCCCGTCGGTGACGCTGTCGGCCAGCGACGGCTACCGCGGTGCATCCTGGTCACAACTCGTGTCGGCGCCCAACCTGGTGTGGTCCCTCGGCGCGGCGGTCACCGCGCCTCTGTTCGACGGGGGGCAGCGCCGGCTGGCCAGCACCCAGGCGCGTGCGGCGGCCGAGGCGGCCACGGCCACCTACCGCCAGGCGGTGCTCACGGCCTTCCAGGAGGTCGAGGACAACCTCGTGCTGCTCGCCGAGACCGGGGCCGAGGTCGCGCTGCAGCGCGACGCGCTGGAGGCGGCGCAGCGCAACCTGGAGCTGGTGCTGGCCCAGTACCGCGCGGGCACCGTCAGCTACCTGAACGTGAGCACCGCGCAGACGGCGGCGCTGTCGGCCGAGGCCAGCCTGCTGAGCTCGCGCAACCGCCAGCTCGCCGCGGCCACCCTGCTGCTGAAGAACCTGGGCGGCCGGGTGGCGCCGGCGGCGGCCGGGGGCTGAAGGCCCGCCGACAACTTCGTTGCTGCTCGACACAGTTCCGATACGCAGCCGCAACCTTCTCGGCGCAAGCTCTGCGCATGGGGGCCGCGGGGCCCCGCATCGCATCGAGGAGCAGCAGATGAAGCGAAACCTGATCGTGCTGGCCGCCTGCGTGGCCGGCAGCCTGTGGCTGGCGTCGTGTGGCGGCGGTGGCGGTGGGGGCAGCGTGGCGGCCGCGAGCGGCGGCTCGACGCCGAGCGGGTCCACCGGGTCCACGGCGGCCACGCTGGCGGCGTCCTCCGGGGAGATCACGGCCTTCGGCAGCGTGTTCGTCAACGGCCGCGAGTTCTCGACCCAGGGCGCCCGCATCATCGACAACGACACCGGCGATACGGTTGCCGACGCCTCGGCGCTCGAAGTGGGCATGAGCGTCGATGTGACGCCGCTGTCGGCCACCACGCTAGATGCGACCCAGCCCCAGGCGGCCGAGATCCGGCTGCATCCGCTGGCGCGCGGCTACGTCGATGCCACCGACACCACTGCCAGCACGCTGACGGTGATGGGCCAGGCGGTGCAGCTCACGTCGGCCACCAACTTCTCCGACCGCCGCGCCTGCGCGACCGCCACCACGCCCACCTGCACGGCCATCACCGGGCTGTCGGGCCTCACCGCCACGACCGGGGCGAACGCGCCGGGCAGCTACGTGACGGTGCACGGCTTCCTGTTCGGCAGCGGCAGCGGCAGCGGCGCGGCCAACATCGTGGCCACGCTGGTGTCGGTCGCCGATGCGCCGGGCAGCAGCGCCGGCCCGGCCGCATTCAAGGCCGAGGGCACGGTGGCCGCAGTTGGCACGAGCAGCGTCACCATCGGCGGCCTGACGGTCGACCTCAGCCATGCCACCTGCTGGGGCGCCAGCGGCACCACGGGCTGCGCTTCGGCCTTCAGCACCGGCCAGGTGGTGTCGGTGTTCGCGGCCACGGCGCCCGCGCTGCCGGCGAGCAGCTTCAGCGCCAGCACCGCGGCCCTGCGCAGCAAGATGCCGGTGCAGACGGCCGGGGCCACCGTCGAGTTGCAAGGACGTGTGTCCAGCGCCAGCGGCACCAGCTTCGTGCTGCGCGGCATCAGCATCGACGGCAGCGCGCTGCCGGCCGCCAGCCTGCCGGCGGTGGGCGACGACGTGAGCCTCACCGGCACGGTCGCGGCCAATGGCAATGGCATCACCGCCAGCGCGATCAAGCTGCTGCACGCGGCGGTCAGCCGCTCGGTGGCGCTGGAGGGGGACTTCACCGCGGTCACCGCGGGTGCCAGCGCCAACACCTGGGTGGTGACGGTGCTGGGCCAGCCGGTCACGGTGACGGCGTCCACGCGGCTGGCTGACCGCTCGACCTGGGCGGCGCCGCGCTCCGGCAGCAACGCGTTCAACATCTCGACCTTCCAGACGGTGCTGAACGCCTCGGCCAGCAAGCACCTGCTGGTCAGCGCGGCCGCGGATGCGACCGGGCAGCTGACGGCGGTGGCCCTGCGCATCGTGCCGGCGTCCACGGCGGCCTCGGTGCAGGGCGTCGTCGATGCCACGCCGGCCCCGGCCAACGGCAGCAGCGCGAGCGCCCCGACGACCTTCGCGATCCACGGGCTGCCGGTGGCTGCCGACCCCGCCACCTTCGCGAGCCCGCGCGGCTGGCGGCTGCGCGCGCAGGCCACGACGGTGGTGGCGGGTGACCTGGTGGTGGCGCGCGGCAGCTGGAGCAACGGCCAGCTCGTCGTGGCGGTGCCCAGCGGCGCCAGCGGCCCGACCGCGAACAGCTTCGTGGTCGACCTGGGCAAGCCCCGCAGCGGCGACCCCTGCGATTTCTGAGGTGCCGGCCGGGCCTGCGCCGGCGCGGGCTGGCCCGGCAGCCATCCGCCCATGAAAAAGGGCTCCCCACGGGGAGCCCTTCGCGTTGGCAGCAGCCGGCAGGAATTACTTCTTGCCCTTCTTGCCCTTCTTGTCGTCGGCGGCCGGGGCGGCAGCCACGACGATTTCCTCGGCCTTGGGCTCGACCGGCGTCGCGATGACGGGGTTGGGCTTGCCGTGGGTGACGACCTTGATGCCTTCCGGCAGCTTGATGTCGTTGACGTGCAGCGAGTGACCCTTGGTCAGGCCGGACAGGTCGACCTCGATGAACTCGGGCAGTTGCTGGGCCAGGCAGGTGATCAGCAGCTCGGTGACGACGTGGTTGACCGTGCAGTGGTCAGTCTTGACGGCCGGGGACACGTCTTCGCCGATGAAGTGCAGCGGCACCTTCTTCGTGATCTTGGTGGTGCCGTCCACGCGCTGGAAGTCAGCGTGCAGGACTTGCGGCTTGTAGGGGTGCATCTGGAAGTCGCGCAGCAGCACCTGCGTGACCGAGCCGTTGAGCTCCATGTCCAGCAGCGAGCTGTGGAAGGCTTCCTTCTTGAGGGCGTGGAAGAGCGCGTTGTGATCGAGTTCGATCATCGTGGGCTCACCGGCGCCGAAAACGATACCCGGCACCTTGCCGGCCACACGCAGGCGGCGGCTCGCTCCGGTCCCCTGCAACTTGCGCTCGAAAGCGA
>RXJV01000129.1 GCA_003963075.1 Burkholderiales bacterium | reverse complement strand
AAGCTGCTGACCATGCTCAACGCCATCGCCAAGAACGGGTCGAGTTGGGATCAGTCGCTGCACCAAGCTTGACTTTCAAGACGGTTGCTCAGTCCCAGGCGGCGCCGGGGCCGGTGCCCGCCGCCCCGCCGATGGAGCGCCCCCATGCGCTGGCTCGCCCTGTGCTGCACGCCTGATGCACCGGCCGGCGACACCGACGCCCTGGCCTGGCTGGCGCTGAGCTTCACGCCGCGCGTGGCCCGGCTGGAGGAGGCGGTCGTCGCCGAGGTGTCGGCCAGCCTGCGGCTGTTCCGCGGCGCCCGGGCGCTGCGGCTGCGGTTGCAGGCCCAGGCGCAGGCTGCCGGCCTCGCGCTGGGCGCCAGCGCCTGGGCGCCCACGGCGCTGGCCGCGCTCGCGCTGGCCCGCTGCCCGCCGCCACCCGGCCAGGCCCGGCTGCCTGTCGGCGAGCGCCTGGCCGCGCTGCCGCTGCGGGCCCTCACGGCCGCCCAGGCCCACCACGCCATGCTGGCCCGGCTGGGCTGCACCCGGCTGGGCGAGCTGCGCCGGCTGCCGCGCGCCGCGCTGGCCCGGCGCTTCGGCCCGGCGCTGCTGACGGCGCTGGACCAGGCCTGGGGCGACGCGCCCGAGGCGCACGAGTGGCTGACGCTGCCCGAGCGCTTCGAGGCCCGGCTGGAGCTGCCCTGGCGTGTCGAGCATGCGCCGGTGCTGCTGCACTTCGCCGAGACCCTGCTGCGCCAGCTCTGCGCCTTCCTGGCCGCGCGGCATGCCGGCGTGCGCGCGCTGCACCTGGCTTGGCAGCACGACGCGATGCGCGCCCGCGACGTGGCCGACGGCGGCGAGCTGACGGTCGCCACCGCCGACACCACACGCGACCTGCCGCGCCTGACCCGGCTGCTGGCCGAGCACCTGGCCCGCATCACGCTGGCCGCGCCGGCCGGCGAGATCACGCTGCGCGCCGACGGCCTGCTGCCGCTGCAGGAAGACAGCGCCGGCCTGCTGCCCCAGCGCGGCGGCGCGCACGACCCGCAGGCGCAGGCCACGACGAACGCGCTGCTGGAGCGGCTGTCGGTGCGCCTGGGCGCCGAGCGCGTGCGCGAGGGCCGGCTGCACGAAGACCACCGGCTGGACCGCATGCAGCACTGGCAGCCCTGGCCGGCCCTGGCCCCGGCCCCGGCCGTGCGCCCACCGCCCGGGCCGCAGCCCACCTGGCTGGTGGAGCCGCCGCAGCCGCTGCGCTGCGATGCCCGCGAGCAACCGCTGTACTGCGGCGCCCTCACGCGCATCAGCGGGCCGCACCGCGTCGAGGCCGGCTGGTGGAACGGCCCGGGCAGCCTGCAGACGCGCGACTACTTCGTCTACCGCAGCGCCTCGCGCGGGCTGCTGTGGGTCTACCACGAGCGGCTGTCGGTGGCGGGGTCCGCCGGGGCGGACGGACCCGGCGCCTCGGGCTGGTTCCTGCACGGGGTGTTCGCATGAGCGCCGCGCGAAGGGTGCGCCCATGAGCCCCCCGCAGTCCGACCGCGACGAGCGCCTGCATGCGCTGCGCCACCTTGGCTTCGCGTCCGATGCCGACCTGCGGCGCCTGGCCGATGCGCAGTCGCCCACCGCCGGGCCACCCGGCCCGGGGCGCGCGGGCGGGCGGCCGCCGCGCGAGCTGCCCCGTTATGCCGAGCTGCACTGCCTGAGCGCGTTCAGCTTCCTGCGCGGCGCCTCCGAGCCGCAGGAGCTGGTGGAGCGTGCCGTCGCGCAGGGTTACGAGGCCCTGGCCCTCACCGACGAATGCTCGCTGGCCGGCGTCGTGCGGGCCCACAAGCAGCTGCGCGAACTGCGCGAGGCGGCCCAGGACGCCGCCGAACCGCTGCCCGCGCTGCAGCTGCTGATCGGCAGCGAGTTCCTCGTGCGCGACGACGCCGGCACCCCGCGCTTCAAGCTCGTGCTGATCGCGCAGAACCTTCACGGCTACGGCAACCTCTGCCAGTTCATCACGCAGCTGCGCCGCGCCAGCCCGGTCAAGGGCCGGTACACGCTGCACTGGCACCAGATCGCGCCCGAGCAGCTCACCGCCTGCCTGGCCCTGCTCGTGCTGCCGCGCGAGGCCAGCGACGCCGAGCTGGCCTCGCCCGCGCACTGGGCGCTGCGCCACTTTGCCGGCCGGACGTGGCTCGCCGTCGAGCTGCTGCGCGAGGCCGGCGACGCGCGCTGGCTGCAGCGGCTGCAGGCGCTGTCCGAGGACACGGCCCTGCCCCTGGTCGCCGCGGGCGATGTGCACTTCCATGTGCGCTCGCGCAAGGCCCTGCAGGACGTGATGACCGCCACCCGCCTGGGCCGCCCGGTGGCCGACTGCGGCTTCGACCTGCATCCCAATGCCGAGCGCCACCTGCGCAGCCGCCAGCGCCTGTCGCAGATCTACCCGCCCGAGCTGATGGCCGAGACCCTGCACATCGCCGCGCGCTGCCGCTTCACGCTGGACGAGATCCGCTACCAATACCCCAGCGAGGTCGTGCCCGCCGGCCTGACGCCGCGCCAGCACCTGCGCGCGCTCACCGAGGCCGGCGCCGCGAAGCGCTGGCCCGAGGGCATCCCCGACAAATGGCGTGCCCGCATCGAGCACGAGCTGGCCCTGATCGAGGAGCTGGGCTACGAGCACTACTTCCTGACCGTGGCCGACATCGTGGAGTTCGCGCGCAGCATCGGCATCCTCTGCCAGGGCCGCGGCTCGGCGGCCAACAGCATCGTCTGCTACTGCCTGCACGTCACCTCGGTGGACCCGGGCCGCAGCACCCTGCTGTTCGAGCGCTTCATCAGCCGCGAGCGCAACGAGCCGCCGGACATCGACATCGACTTCGAGCACGAGCGCCGCGAGGAGGTCATCCAGTACCTCTACCGCAAGTACGGCCGCGACCGCGCCGCGCTCACCGCCGTCGTCACCTGCTACCGGCCCAAGAGCGCGCTGCGCGACGTGGGCAAGGCGCTGGGCTTCAGCGAGGCGCAGCTCGACGCGATGAGTGGCGACCACAGCGGCTGGTCCACCCAGGTGCTGCCCGAGGAGCACCGCGCGGCGCTGATGCAGCGGCTCGGCGCGCTGGGGCTGCGCGAGGACGACCCGCGCCTGCCCCAGCTCATCACCCTGGCCCGCCAGCTCAACGGCCTGCCGCGCCACCTGAGCCAGCATGTCGGCGGCTTCGTGCTCACCGAGGGGCCGCTGGAGCGCCTCGTGCCCATCGAGAACGCCACGATGGAAAACCGCAGCGTCATCGAGTGGGACAAGGACGACATCGACGAGCTGAAGATGATGAAGGTCGACGTGCTGGCCCTGGGCATGCTCACCGCCATCCGCAAGTGCTTCGACCTCGTCAACCGGCTGCGCGGCTCGGCCATCGACCTCACCCTGCCCGACGACGACCGCGCCACCTACGACATGATCTGCCGGGCCGACACCGTCGGCGTGTTCCAGATCGAGAGCCGCGCGCAGATGTCCATGCTGCCGCGGCTGCAGCCCCGCTGCTACTACGACCTCGTCATCGAAGTCGCCATCGTGCGGCCCGGCCCCATCGAGGGCGGCATGGTCCACCCCTACCTGAAGAACCGGGCGCTGCCCGAGGACCAGGTGGAGTACCCCAGCGAAGCGCTGAAGGAGGCCCTCTGGCGCACCCGCGGCGTGCCCATCTTCCAGGAGCAGGTGATGCAGGTGGCCATGATCGCCGCCGGCTTCAGTGCCGGCGAGGCCGACCAGCTGCGCCGCGCCATGGCCGCCTGGAAGCGCCCCGGCGTGCTGGAGCAGTACTACGACAAGGTGGTGCAGGGCATGCGCGCGCGCGGCTACGACGACGAGTTCGCGAAGCGCATCTTCAGCCAGATCAAGGGCTTCTCCAGCTACGGCTTCCCCGAGAGCCACGCCGCCAGCTTCGCGCTGCTCACCTACGTCAGCGCCTGGCTCAAATGCCACGAGCCCGCGGCCTTCCTGTGCGCGCTGCTGAACTCCCAACCCCTGGGCTTCTACACCCCCAGCCAGCTCGTGCAGGACGCGCGGCGCCACCAGATCGAGGTGCGCGCCATCGACGTGAACCACAGCGACCGCGACAGCACCCTGGAGCCCGACCTGGCCCCGCCCGCGGCCGGCCACCCACGCCCCCAACCGGCCGTGCGCCTGGGCCTGCGCCTGGTGAGCGGCCTGGGTGACGAGGCGGCGCTGCGCATCGAGCGCTCACGCCGCGCGCACGGCCCCTTCGCCCACGCGCAAGACCTGGCCCACCGCGCACGGCTGAGCCAGCAGGACCTGCAGCAGCTCGCCGCCGCCGACGCCCTCACCAGCCTGGCCGGCCACCGCCGCCAGCAGGTCTGGCAGGCCTCGGCCCTGCATGCCCTGCCCCAGCTGCTGCAGGGCAGCCTGCTGCCCGAGGACGAGCTCGACTTCCCCGCCGCCGCCGAGGGCGAGGAGGTGCTGTGGGACTATGCCGCCACCGGCCTCACGCTGCGCCGCCACCCGCTGGCACTGCTGCGCCCGCGCCTGGCGCGCGACGGCTGGCTCACCGCCGAGCAGCTCGGCCGCGTCAAGAGCGGCCGCCGCGCCCGCGCCTGCGGCATCGTCACCGGCCGGCAAAAGCCGCAAACGGCCAAGGGCACGCTGTTCGTCACGCTGGAAGACGAAACCGGCAACGTGCAGGTCATCGTCTGGAACGCCGTCTACGAGGAACACCGCAGCACCCTCCTCGGCGCCCGGCTGCTGGGCGTGGAGGGCGTGTGGCAGCGCGGCGATGGGGATGTGCGGCACCTGCTGGCCAAGGGTTTCGCCAACCTCAACCCGCTGCTGGGCAGGTTGCCGACGGAGAGTCGGGATTTCCGCTGAGGCCGGCCGCGTCAGGCCGTGGCGCGCAACCGCGGGTCCAGCGCGAAACGCTCGAAGCCGATGTCCGCCATCAGCGGCCCGGCGGTGCCGGCGTTCACCAGCAGATTCCAGGAGCGCCCGCTCACGGCACTGGGCAGCAGCACGAAGGGGTGGGCGTCGATCAGCCGGTCGCCAAAGGCCTGCTGGTCCCGGTTCGGCGGCACCGGGTGCAGCCAGTGCGGGTTGGGCACATCGCCCGGCTGGACGACGAACACCGCCGCCGGATCAGACACCGAAAACGAGATGAGCTGGTGCGCCACCGTGTTCAGCGCCTTGAACCCCTTGTGAACCGCCACCTCCAGGATGGCGGTGGCCGGGTCCAGCGCCGCGTAGATCACGGGCTTGCCGATCGAGTTCCAGCGCCCTCCGAAGCGGGCCGCCCCGGTACCCGAATTCCAGCTTGCGGCAAAGCGCGCGTCCTGCAGCGTCCACCCCACCACGGCACCCGTGCCACCCAGGGCCTGCGGCAGTGGGGTCAAGCGTAGACCCCGTACTTCATGCGCTGCAGCAGGGTCTTGACCGCGTCGGCGCCCGGCGAGGTGCTCAGCAGGTCGATGGGCTTCCTGAACTCCAGGCCCATGGCCTCGGTGTCCAGCCACTCATGGGCGGCTTGCGCACTGCCCAACACCTCTTGCGCCATCGCAAGCACAGACTCCAGCCGGTAGATCCCGTCCGTCGTGCGCGAATCCAGCGGCTTGTCGGGGTCGGACTTGATGCGGTGCGCGGTCCGCGCGCTGACACCGATCGCCTTCAGCACGGCCTCGGTGGGCAGCACCCCCAGCGTGGATTCCCAGAGCCGGGTCAGCGCCCGCCCGGACACCCCCTTCATCACCACATCGTGGGCCCTCACCTGCGAGCCCTCGAAGGCCGCCGAGAGCTGGTCGGCCACCGGGGCCGGCTGCGCGCGCTTTCGACCGGGAAGCGCCTTCACCACGGCGACAGGGTTCTCCGGTGCGCCGAGGGCCTGGCGCGGTGCCGCAGCGGCGGCGCCACCACCGCCCTGCCGGGGCCGGGCGACCACACCTTCACTGGACGATTTCATGCGGGCCTTCCTGCAGCATTCCTGCCATGTGGCAACAAGTCTACGCCACCTGGCAACAGCAGCGGGCAGACATGGCACCCGGGTCCACATGCCCGGGAGGCGCGGTGAACGGCAGCACGCCGTCGCTGACTCGGGGCTGGCGCCGGCAGTTTTCACCGCGTGCCGGCGAACCATGGCTGGCATCATCCCGCCCTCGCGAAAGACGCGCACCGCACCGATCAACGGCAACGCCGCGCTGCCTTGCGCCGGAAATTGAATGAGCGTTTCGCCCGCCCATCTTTTGAACGGCGCCAATGGGACGAGCAGTTCCGCTACCCATCGGAATGGCCTGCGGCCAGCGCAGGCGCAGCGGCACCGGAATATGCAGCAAACCAGGCCATGGATTGCCGCTTGCTCCAACCGTATTCGCAACATCAAACCGGCTCGGCGCCACCATTTTCAGAACAGCATCCATCCCCGAGCTGAAACCCATGATTTTTCGTCGTCTATTCTTTTTGATCGCCGGGCTACATTTGACCTTCCACACCTGGGCACAAACCTCGACCGGCGCCGACATGATCGTTCTGCGCTCGGAGAGCAGCCAGTGCCTCAAAGCCGACAAAGCCGTGGCAGGCGCCAAAACATTTGTGGCGGCATGTGATCTGGACCAAGCGCTGCAGCGCTGGGTGCTTCAAAACTCTCAAATTCAACTGGAAAACACCCAGTTGTGCCTGTCCGTGAATGAAATCAGTGACGGCCAACCCGCTGTTCTTTCCAAGTGTCAAAAATCGCCGAAGCAGCGCTGGATCTATCGAAACCATTCCTTCATGGTCGGTGAACTGGCGCTGGACTTCACGGACTTTCCAGATCCCATTGCGGTCTTTGAATACCATGGCCGCGCCAACCAAAGATGGGAGCCACTCTCCCAGCTGAAGAAGCTCGTCGCCGCCGAAGCGGACACGGTGGTTGAATACCCGGTCCCACTGACCCAGAAGAAAAAGCTGCACCTAGAGTTTGCCAGGGACATCGTGAATCGATTGACGCCGCTCGATCTTCCGCTGCCCGTCAAACGAGATTTGCGTCGATTTCCCGGCGTAATGCCCGCCGACGTTCCGGTCACCCACCAGACGTTCAAGATGGACCGGAGAATCGGGCCGCTGAAAAGCCCGGGCTGGGCGCCGCCCTGGCACCAGAAAATCTTCACGGGACTGTGGGCGCGCGCTGGCGAGATCATCACCATTGATGTCAAAGCGTCCCAAAGCAGTGATCTTCAGGACGTCTACCTGCAGATCAGCGAGCAAGACGAGGCCCTGGATACCGTTGCCGACAAAATCAATGACGAGCCCGAGCTGCAGAGGTTTGCCTCCATCAGCGTGCGGATGCCGCTGAAACTGGGCACCCAGAGGGTTCGCTCCCCCTACGGTGGCTTCATCATGATCGGGTCCAAAAAATATGCCGACGCCCGGATTGAAATTGAAATCCGCGATGCGGTGAAGGGGCCTTATTTCAATACGACAACCCATTCGCTGTCGGAATGGAATTCCATCAAGAATCGACCGGGGCCGTGGGTCACCATCGAGGGCCGCCGTTCGGTGATCTCGGTGCCCAAGGAGCAGGTTGCGCAACTGACCGACCCGGCAATGCTGATGGGCTATTACGACAGCCACATCGAAGATATTGAATGGCTTGCCGGGTTCGACGGCAATGGCGCTCTGCATCCCAAGCAAAGCCTGAAGCACCATCTGATCTGGAGCCCACAGATCAGCTCAGGATATGCGCACGCGGATTTCCCGATCAGAACCACCAGCGACTGGAGACTGGCGGACCTCAACGAAGCCAGAACAAGCTGGGGCAATGTCCACGAACTCGGGCATCTTTATCAGCAAGACACCTGGTGCCAGACTTTTGGCGGTGAATCCAGCGTCAATTTGTTCTCGCTGTACGCCCTCGAACGGTTTGGCATTCCTCATCAGACCGTCGAAGAGGACATGTATTTCAGGGTGGTCAACAAACTCAAGTCCGGCGCCATCAAGGATTTTGTCAAGGACGCAGACGAGCAGGACAAGCTGATTTTCCTGATGCAAATCGTCGACGCCCTGCCGGAGCAGGGCTGGAAGATCTACCGGGAGCTGTTCAGACGATATCGCGAACTCAGCGATCAGCAAATGAAGTATTTGATCGATCAGGGCGACTCAGCCCAGATCAACAAGCACTATGAACTGATCTCGGAGATTACGGGCTATGACTTCAAGGAACACTACCAGCGCTGGGGAATGAAGCTTTCTGAGGCCAGCCTCGACAAGGTCAGAAGGCTCAAGCTCAAAAAACTCGACAAGGAAACCTGGTATATCGTTCGCAGAAATCAGCGCGGGTGATTGTCGACATGCAGGGTGAAGCCGCGCTCGCGCCTGCGGGCGGCCTCACCAAAGCCAGGCAAAAGCCGCAGACCGCCAAGGGCACCCTCTTCGTCACGCTGGAAGACGAGACCGGCAACGTCCAGATCATCGTCTGGCCCCAGGTCTACGAAGACCACCGCAGCACCATCCTCGGCGCCCGCCCGTTGGCCGTGGAAGGCGTGTGGCAGCGCGGCGATGGGGATGATGTGCGCCACCTGCTGGCGCGGGGGTTCAGCAACCTGAATCCGCTGCTGGGGCGGTTGCAGAAGGAGAGTCGGCATTACTCGGGAAAGTCCTGAGGTCGCCAACCTAACTGGCTCGTCTGGTGAGCGACCTAGCCGCCTAAGCTGAAGGCACAAAACAAAGAGGATTCAGGGTGGACATCGGTACCAAGCCTCTCGTCGAGAAGCCGTCTTTCGTCGCTCATCACCGCATCAAGGACGATGCCTGGCAATCCCTGCCAGCGCACCTGACGGGCGTGGGCACCACTGCAGCAAACTTGGCGAGCAAGTTGGGCCTGCAGGACATGGGAGAACTGCTGGGGCTACTTCACGATTTGGGCAAGTACAGCCAAGCCTTCCAGGCCTATCTGAAGTCAGCCATTGGCGCGCTGAACCAGGACGAAGACGAAGACTGGGTCGATGCCAAGAGCCTGAAAGGCAAGGTCGACCATTCGACGGCTGGCGCCCAGTTTGCATGGCATGCGCTCCGCCAAGGCTCAATACAGGAGCAGATCGCCGGCCAAATCCTCGCGCTGTGCGTTGCCTCCCACCACTCCGGCCTGATCGACTGCATCGGTGCCAAGCCAGACAGCTTTGGCGAGGACGTTTTCAATCGCCGCATGCAGAAGGCTCACGCCAGCACCCATCTGAACGAGGTTCTGGAGGTGGCCGATGTGCGGCTGCTGGAGCGCTGCAAAGCGCTCCTGGACGAAAGGAACTTCGTCTCCCGGATCAACGAACTGTGGTCTGCAATCGCCCGCAACAACAATCACCAGCAAATCGGCAGCCGTCAGGTCGCTCAACAGCAGTTCGGCTTGCTGGTGCGCTTCATCTTCAGTTGCCTGATCGACGCAGACCGCATCGACACCGCCAACTTCGAGCATCCGCGCGTTGAACGCTTTCGACCACAAGGCCGCTATGCCAGTTGGCCGGCGCTGACCCGGCGCCTCGAAAACTACTTGGCAGCGCTGCCGCCCATCCGCGCCATCGACCATCTGCGGCGCAGCATTTCCGAGCAATGCCAGCAAGCCGCCAATCGCCCGGCCGGCGTCTACACATTGACCGTGCCGACAGGCGGCGGCAAGACCCTGGCCAGTCTGCGCTTTGCACTTCACCATGCCCAGCAACGCGAACTGGACCGCATCATCTACGTCATCCCCTTCACGTCGATCATTGATCAGAACGCTGAAGCGGTTCGCAAAGTCCTGGAACCGGACGAAGCACCCCAAGACCGGGGCCGCATCGTGCTGGAGCACCATGGCAGCCTGACGCCCGAGCAACAGACATGGCGCGAGAAAGTGCTGTCCGAGAACTGGGACGCGCCCGTGGTCTACACCACCATGGTCCAGTTCCTCGAAGCACTGTTCGGAGCAGGCACCCGCGGTGCCCGCCGCATGCACCAGCTCGCCCGTTCGGTCCTGATCTTCGACGAGGTGCAGACCGTGCCCATCCGGTGCGTCCATCTGTTCAACAACGCTATCAACTTTCTGGCTGCGCATTGCGACACCACCGTCGTGCTTTGCACGGCAACACAACCCCTGCTGGACAAGGTGGACGTGAGCAAGGGTGCGGTCCGTCTGCACGAGGCACCGGAGCTGATGGCTGATGTCAACAAACTGTTTGACGACCTCAGGCGTGTTGACGTCCGAGACCAGCGCAAGCCCGGCGGCTGGAGCGATCAGGAAATCGCCACCCTTGCCATCCGCGAGATGGAACGCAGCGGGAGTTGCCTGGTCATCGTGAACACCAAGGCGTCGGCACGCCGCATCTTCGAGCTGTGCGCTGCCGAAACAGCCGCTGGCATCACAGCCCACCTCAGCACCGACATGTGCCCGGCACACCGCAAGCAGGAATTGGGAAAGTTGCGAGAACGGCTGGCCGCAAACCTGCCCACGCTTTGCGTCAGCACCCAGCTCATCGAGGCCGGCGTGGATGTGGACTTCGGCACCGTGGTCCGCTTCATGGCAGGCCTGGACTCCATCGCCCAGGCGGCCGGCCGGTGCAACCGCAACGGACGCCCCGAGCCCGGCATCGTTCACCTCGTCAATCCGCAGACCGAGAACCTGGACAAGTTGCCCGACATCCTCATCGGACGGGAGAAAACCCTGCGGGTGCTGGACGAGTTCAAGCAAGACCCAGCCCGGTTCAGCAACAACCTGATCGGTCCCCAGACCTTGAGCGCCTACTACCGCTACTACTTCTTCGAGCGGGCAAAGGACATGGCTTACACGGTGCCAGCGGGCGAAGTCGCCCAAACCGACACCCTGCTCAATCTGCTGGCCAACAACACCAGCGCCGTCGGCGAATACCAGAAGAACCACGAAGCCGCGCCGCCCATCTGCTTCCGGCAGGCCTTCATGACTGCGGCCAAGGCCTTCAAGGCCATCGACTCCCCCACACAGGCCGTCATCGTGCCCTTCGGCGTGGCCGGTAGAAAACTGGTGGAAGACCTTTTCGCCGCCTACGACGCAGAGCTGGACATCGACTTGCTGCGCACTGCTCAGCAATACAGCGTCAACGTCTTCCCGCACGTGCTGCGCAAGCTGGAAGAAGCCCAGGCATTGCGCGAAGTCAAACCGGACACCCGCATCCTCTGCCTTGATGGCCGCTACTACAGCGACCTCTTCGGCCTCGCGACAGAACCCGTTTCCCCGCTGGAGTTCATGAATGTCTAAACCCCGCAACAGCATCGAGTTCATGGTCCGAGGGCGCCACGCCCTGTTCACCGACCCGCTCACCAAGGTGGGTGGGGAGAAGTGCTCGTATCACGTCCCGACCTACGAGGCCCTGAAGGGCGTGGCCAAGTCCATCTACTGGAAGCCCACGCTGATCTGGGTGATCGACGAGGTGCGGGTGATGAAGCGCATTCGCACGCAGACGAAAGGGACGAAGCCGCTGAACATGAGTGGTGTTTATCCAAGCGAGCGCGACGAAACGAAAAAGAATCAAACTCCTTGGAACGACCTCGCCATCTACACATTCCTGGCCGATGTTGAATACCAGGTGCGGGCGCATTTTGAGTGGAACGAGCACCGCCCCGAACTTCGTGAAGACCGCATCGAAGCCAAGCACAGCGCGATCGCCCGCCGCATGGTTGAACGAGGTGGCCGGCAAGACATCTTCCTTGGCACCCGCGACTGCCAAGGCTATGTCGAAGCCTGCGAGTTCGGATCAGGCCCCGGCGAACTCGATGACGCCGGAGAACTGGCCTTTGGCCTGATGTTCCACGGCTTTGATTACCCCGATGAAACCGGCGACGGCAAGCTGCACGCGCGCTTCTGGAGGCCGACCATGGTCAACGGTGTTCTTCGCTTCCCACGTCCGCAGGACTGCGCCGATCGCAAGTTCGTTCGGGCCATGACGGTCAAACCCTTCCAACTGCATCAAGACGTTCAACACGTTGACAAAGCGGCTGTGGATCTGGGAGTGGCGGAATGAGCTGGCTTCAAAAACTCAACGACACCTACGTTCAGTGCAAGGGCCGCGAGCCGGACGGCTCGAAACCACTGATGCCGATCTGCCATACCACCCAACTGGCGCAGATCGAAATCGTGTTGGACGGCGAGGGCCGGTTCAGGCGCGCTGCCGTGCTCGACAAAGAACACGCAACAACACTGATTCCATGCACCGAACAGTCCGGTGGACGCACCGGCACTACACCGGTAAACCATCCCCTGTGCGACAAGCTGCAGTACGTGGCCGCCGACTTTCAGGCGTTCGGTGGCGAGGTGACCTCAGGCTTTGCCAGAGACCCCGCAATTCCGCACCGCGGCTACTTGAAGTCCTTGGCGGATTGGGCCAGCGCGCAGCCGCACCCGAAGCTCGACGCGATCCTGTCCTACGTCAAGCGCAGCTCAGTGATGTCTGACCTTGTGCGCTGCGGTGTACTGCCAACGATCCCCGAGACGAACCAGCTTTTGAAGACTTGGAGCGCCGACAAGAAACTCGCGCCGGCAATCTTCAAGGTGCTATCTCCGACTCAGACTCCCGACGATGCGTTCGTCCGATGGCGGGTTGAGATAGACGAGGACCCTGACTCGACAACCTGGGCGGACGATTCTCTGTTGTCGTCATGGGCCACGTACTACCAGGACTCCCAGACCAAGCGTGGCTACTGCATGGCGACCGGAATGGACACCACCCTGGCTACCCAGCATCCGGCCAAGCTTCGCCACGGCGGCGACAAGGCCAAGCTGATTTCAGCGAACGACGGTGCCGGCTTCACCTACCGCGGCAGATTCGACAACGACGAAGAAGCGCTAGGCGTGGGCTTCGTAGCAACACAACAGGCTCACAACGCACTGCGTTGGTTGATCGATAGGCAGGGCTATCGCAACGGCGATCGTCAAGTATTCGTTGCATGGGAACCAGCAGGAAAGCCGATACCCGACCTGTTTCGAACAACCCCGGAATCCCTAGGCGGCGAACCCGATACCTGGTCATTTGGCGACGCGGATGCTGATGCTGGGCAAGCCTTCGCGTTGCGTCTAAGGACAGCCATTGCCGGCTACAGCGCCAAGCTCAACCCCAGAGACGATGTCGTCGTCATCGGGTTGGACTCCGCCACGCCGGGGCGCATGGCCATCAGCTACTACAGAGAACTCAAGGGCTCCGAGTTTCTGGCTCGTATCGAATCTTGGCATTCGCAGTTTGCATGGCAACAGAACTACAGCAAGGATCGGAAGTTCCTTGGAGCACCCGCGCCGCATGACATTGCCGAAGCCGCTTTCGGTAGCGGGCTGGACGATGCATTGCGCGCCGCCACGATTGAGCGGCTGTTGCCTTGCATCGTCGATGGCGCTGCGCTGCCCTTTGACCTGCTGCGGTCAACGGTGCGTCGAGCCTCGAATCGTTCGGCGTTCAAGCCCAAGGAACAACATGAATGGGAGAAGTGCCTGGGCATCGCCTGCGCATTGTTCAAAGGTTCATTCACCGAAGGGAGTTACCTCATGGCATTGGAGCAAGAGCGAACCAGTCGCGACTATCTGTTTGGTCGCCTGCTGGCCATCGCGGAAGACATCGAGAGCTACGCGCTCTACGCTGCAGGCGAGAAAAGCCGAGACACGACCGCTGCCCGGCTGATGCAGCGCTTCGCCGACAGGCCCGCGTCGACCTGGCGAACCATCGAGCCGGCACTGCGCCCTTACATCGCCCGACTGCGCGCAATGCGCCCTGGGCCACTGCACAAGAAGGAGGTCCTGCTCGACGAAGTCACCTGCCTGTTCAAGCCCGAGGACTTTCTCAGGGACACGCCCCTCAGCGGCGAGTTCCTGCTCGGCTACCACTGCCAGCGCCAAGCCTTGCGCCCGCCTTCAGACTCGGCCTCGGATGCACCCACCGAGACCCCCACCAACTGAGCCACCAGGGAAATTCAAATGAGCACTCTGCAACACAAGATCGACTTTGCCGTTGTCCTGCGCGTCAAGAACGCCAACCCGAACGGCGACCCACTCAACGGCAACCGTCCGCGCACGGACTATGGGGGCTTCGGTGAGATCACCGATGTTTGCTTGAAGCGCAAGCTGCGCGACCGCTTGCAGGAGGCAGGGCAAACCATTTTTGTGCAGTCCGACGACCGCAAGCAGGATGGTGAAACCAGCCTGCGCAATCGCGCTGAATCAGCAACCAACGGACTCGGCAAGGACGCCTTCAAGAAGACCGCCAATAAAGACGCCACAGCAAAGCTGGCCTGCGCCAAATGGTTTGACGTCCGCGCGTTCGGCCAGGTGTTCGCCTTTGCCAGCGGTGCCGATGCAGGCGGCGTGTCCATCCCGATTCGCGGCCCCGTGACCATCCAGCCCGCATTCAGCAAGGAGGCGGTCTCCATCACGAGCACGCAGATCACCAAGAGCGTCAGCGGTGAAGGTGACGGCACAAAGCGCGGCTCCGACACGATGGGCATGAAGCACCGCGTCGACAGCGGCGTCTATGTCACCTTTGGCAGCATCAATCCTCAACTGGCCGAGCGCACCGGCTTCAGCGATGAAGATGCCCAAGCCATCAAGGAAGTCCTGCCCAAGCTGTTCGAGAACGATGCTTCCTCAGCCCGCCCAGACGGCAGCATGGAAATCCTGAACGTCGTCTGGTGGCGTCACAACTGCAAGTCGGGGCAGTACTCGTCGGCCAAGGTTCACGGCTCTCTGAATGTCGCAGCCGACGGCGCCATCAGCTTCACTGATCTCGACGGTTTGACGCCCGAAGTCATCGCCGGCTTCTGACAGCTACCGCCGCCCCACCCAATACCCCGCCTCGCGCCGCTGATGATGCAGAGCCAGCACCACGATGCGCTGACCATCGGCTTCGATGCGGTAGATGACGGAGTATGGAAAACGGGGCAGCGGCAGCTTGCGGGCGCCGGACGCGTCGATGGAGCCGATCTCGGGGTGCGTCCTCAGCAGCGTTGCCGCGCGATCAAATTGCAGCAGCAGGCGGTCCGAAATCCTTCGGCCGAAACGCTCGCGGCACCAGGTCAACGCCTCGTCCAGCTCGCGGGCCGCCGCCGGGTGGACGGTCAGCGAAGGCATCGCCCCGCCCTTCAGCCCTGGTGCTTCGCTCGCAGTTCGGCCATGACCTCGTCCCAGGGGCGACATTGCACAGCACCGCTGTCGACCTCCTGCATGCGGCGCCGGATTTCGGCCTCCCAGGCAGGGTCTGGCACATCACTGCCTTCCACACTGGCCCAAAGCCGCTCCGCCAGCGCGGCGCGCTCCTCGGGGCTGAGCCGCAAGGCGTCGGCTTCGATGCGCTGCAGCGCAGCGACTTCGAGCGGTTGGACAGCGGTGGACATGAGGGCGGCCTCCTGGCTGGGCGCCGAATTTTATCGCCCGCCCTGCATTGAGGATGGACCGACATGACGAATGGAGAGCCCCCCGACCCCGTCCCCCTCTCGGCCCTGCAGCACTGGGCCTATTGCCCGCGCCAATGCGCGCTGATCCACGTCGAGCAGGCCTTCGACGACAACCTGCACACGCTACGTGGCAATGCGCTGCATGCAAGGGTGGACCAGCCCGGCCTGCAGACCGAGCGCGGCCGCCGCGTCGAGCGCGCGCTGCCGCTGTGGCACGAGGGGCTGGGGCTGATCGGCAAAGCCGACGCGGTGGAGTTCATGCCCGACGGCACGCCCTACCCGGTGGAATACAAGCAAGGCTCGCGCCACAAAGCGGCCGACATCGCCGCCTGCGACGACTTGCAGCTCGCCGCCCAGGCCCTGTGCCTGGAAGCCATGACCGGCCACACCGTGCCCGAGGGCGCGATCTTCTACGCCGGCAGCCAGCGCCGCCGCGTGGTGCCCATCGACACCGCGCTGCGCGAGCGCGTTGCCGCGGCCACCTCGGCGGTGTGCCAACTGTTGGCCGCACCGCAGCTGCCGCCACCGCTGCAGGGTGCGCTGGCGCAGCAACGTTGCAAGGCCTGCTCGCTGCACGCGCGCTGCCAGCCCGAGGCCGCCTCGGCCGCAGCCCTCGGCCAGGCCCGCGCCGCGCTCTTCGACCCCGACGCCAGTTTTTGAGCCGCACCGTGCAACTGCTCAACACCCTCTACATCACCACGCCCGACAGCTACCTACGGCTGGAAAACCAGACACTCGCCATCGAGCAGGGCCACGAGCTGAAACTGCGCGTGCCGCTGCACCACCTGCATGCCGTTGTCTGCTTCGGGCACGTCCAGCTGTCCGCGCCGCTGATGCACACGCTCGCACAGCAAGGCATTGCCCTGGTGCTGCTGGACGACCATGGCCGCTTCCAGGCCCGGCTCGAAGGCCCCACCGCCGGCAACGTGCTGCTGCGCCGCGCCCAGCACCAGGCCAGTGGCGATACCGAGCGCAGCCTGGCGCTGGCGCGCGCCTTCATCGCCGGCAAGCTGCGCAACGCCCGCAGCCTGCTGCTGCGCGGCGCACGCGAGGCCAAGTCAGAAGACGATGCCGCCCAGCTCACGCGGCAAGCGCAGAACCTCGCCGCGAGCCTGCGCGCCCTGCCCGGCAGTGCCAGGCTGGACGCGCTGCGCGGCATCGAGGGCGAGGCTGCCCGCGAGCACTTCGTCGGCCTCAGCCTGCTGGTGCGCCCCGATGCCCGCGGCCACTTCAGCATGCAGGACGGCCGCAGCCGCCGCCCGCCGCGCGACCGCCTCAACGCCCTGCTGTCCTTCCTCTACAGCCTGTGGATGAACGACTGCCGCAGCGCGCTGGAGGCCGTCGGGCTGGACCCGCAGATCGGTTTCCTACATGCGTTGCGGCCCGGCCGGGCGGCGCTGGCCCTGGACCTGATGGAAGAGTTTCGGCCGCTGGCCGACCGCCTCGCGCTCACCCTCATCAACCGCCAGCAGCTGCGCGCCGACGACTTCATCGAACGCGAGGGCGGCGCAGTCAGCCTGCGGCCAGACGCCCGCAAAGCCGTGCTGGTGGCCTTCCAGGAACGCAAGCAGGAGCTACTGCAACACCCGCTGCTCGCCCAACCCATCGCGCTGGGCCTGGTGCCGCTCGTGCAGGCGCGCCTGCTGGCCCGCGCGGTGCGCGGCGAATGCGACGCCGACGGCCAGCCCAGCGCCTACCTGCCCTTCCTCATCAAGTGAGGCTGCCGTGCTCGTCATCGTCTGCTACGACGTCAACACCGAAACCCGCGAGGGCCGCCGCCGCCTGCGCCGCGTGGCCAAACTCTGCGAGTCCACCGGGCAACGCGTCCAGAAATCAGTCTTCGAGTGCCAGATCAACCTTGCGCAGATGGAAGAACTCGAGCGCAAGCTGCGCGCTCAGATCAACGAGCAGCAGGACTGCCTGCGCATCTACCGCCTGCCCGACACCCGCGGCGCCGATGTGCGCGAATACGGCCAGTTCAAGGCCGTGGACTTCGACGCTCCGCTGGTGCTTTGATCGAGCGGCCGTGGCCTTGCGCGAACCCCAAGCGCTAGCCGCGACGGCTGCCGGTTCGCGCGAACCGAAACGGCCCGTGCGGCAAGGACTTGCACTCTCGCGACCAGACTCGGACAGATCAGCCGCAACCACGCGCCGGACGTTCGCGCAGGCAGGCACAATTTCTTTGTGCTTCTCGACACTTGCGCGCGAAGTGCACCGCCCGCCTTCACCGGCGGGCGCGGATTGAAACAGAAGAAGGGGCGCGCAAGCGCGCGATCCCCTGGCACCGCCCGCCTTCACCGGCGGGCGCGGATTGAAACTATTTCCTTGGCAGCGGCCGCGGCGAAGCCCCGGGCACCGCCCGCCTTCACCGGCGGGCGCGGATTGAAACCTCGTGGACCCACGGCCAGTACAGGCTGGGGAAAGCACCGCCCGCCTTCACCGGCGGGCGCGGATTGAAACCAGGCGTGGCCCTCAATGGCGACCGGCGCGAGCTTGCACCGCCCGCCTTCACCGGCGGGCGCGGATTGAAACTCGACAGCAATGCGTCCTTGATCCACATGTAGGTAAGCACCGCCCGCCTTCACCGGCGGGCGCGGATTGAAACATCCAGTTGTATCGGCTCTATCGCGCCGTTCATGCACCGCCCGCCTTCACCGGCGGGCGCGGATTGAAACAGCCTGACCAGACCATCACCCTCACTACCACGCCGCACCGCCCGCCTTCACCGGCGGGCGCGGATTGAAACATCCTTGATCTGACCAGCTTCGGGCCTGGCAACGCACCGCCCGCCTTCACCGGCGGGCGCGGATTGAAACCTTGTAGAACGACACCTGGCTTGGCCAGCCCTCGGCACCGCCCGCCTTCACCGGCGGGCGCGGATTGAAACCGGCCAGGGCCGTTGCCATAGCGCGGGCGAGGCGGCACCGCCCGCCTTCACCGGCGGGCGCGGATTGAAACATTGCTCAGCTCCAATTGATGAGGGCAGCAGCAGGCACCGCCCGCCTTCACCGGCGGGCGCGGATTGAAACCCCGGGAAGGGGCACGCAGACGACGTGAAGACGGGCACCGCCCGCCTTCACCGGCGGGCGCGGATTGAAACATCTTGTCGGCGCTGCTGCGGAACGGCTCTGGGAGCACCGCCCGCCTTCACCGGCGGGCGCGGATTGAAACTTTTCCTCGAGGCGCGTGCCGCCGAAGGTGCCGTGCACCGCCCGCCTTCACCGGCGGGCGCGGATTGAAACAGGGCGTTCGGACGCAGGTTGAACGCCTGCAGCGTGCACCGCCCGCCTTCACCGGCGGGCGCGGATTGAAACCACAGGATCTGTTCGTCAACTCGGTCGACCAGTCGCACCGCCCGCCTTCACCGGCGGGCGCGGATTGAAACCTAGCGTGGATTGGTAGATCAAGTTGCCGACCGGCGGCACCGCCCGCCTTCACCGGCGGGCGCGGATTGAAACGGGTCAGTGGTGAAAGCGCGATTCCACAGAGCCTGCACCGCCCGCCTTCACCGGCGGGCGCGGATTGAAACGCTGCGCAAGGCACTGAAGGAGGGGCGCTATCCGGCACCGCCCGCCTTCACCGGCGGGCGCGGATTGAAACTTGCGTGACGCCGTTGCCGATGTGATAGACGCCGGCACCGCCCGCCTTCACCGGCGGGCGCGGATTGAAACAAAATACAAAGAGGAGTTTGCCGCACAAGCTGCAGCACCGCCCGCCTTCACCGGCGGGCGCGGATTGAAACACGGGTGCAGAGGATGCGCAAAGGCTGCTGGTAGGCACCGCCCGCCTTCACCGGCGGGCGCGGATTGAAACAACACCGGCAGCACCACCGCACGGTGGTACTGGGTGCACCGCCCGCCTTCACCGGCGGGCGCGGATTGAAACGATTCATGGGCAGCGCACTTGCTACCCACCGCGCGCACCGCCCGCCTTCACCGGCGGGCGCGGATTGAAACTCGTACAGCAGCTGGGTCTGCACCAGGTTGCCGCCGCACCGCCCGCCTTCACCGGCGGGCGCGGATTGAAACCAGGCCTTGTCTTCAGCCGCGCCGAGTTCGGCGGCACCGCCCGCCTTCACCGGCGGGCGCGGATTGAAACAGCCGTATTCGCCCGCAACTCCGTTCCGCGTCGCCGCACCGCCCGCCTTCACCGGCGGGCGCGGATTGAAACGTCTTCGCTGTCGATGCGGTACTTGGCGACCCGGGCACCGCCCGCCTTCACCGGCGGGCGCGGATTGAAACAACCCGTCGACGCCCAACGCCGCACTCGACCCTTGCACCGCCCGCCTTCACCGGCGGGCGCGGATTGAAACCAATACGCCGGCGCTGGCGGCAGCAGCGCGGTGCGCACCGCCCGCCTTCACCGGCGGGCGCGGATTGAAACTCGTACAGCAGCTGGGTCTGCACCAGGTTGCCGCGCACCGCCCGCCTTCACCGGCGGGCGCGGATTGAAACCTGTGGCTGTGGCGCTTTGGGCGGTGGCATGAACGCACCGCCCGCCTTCACCGGCGGGCGCGGATTGAAACCCGACGAATGAAGCGCGCCACACTCATTCGGTCGGCACCGCCCGCCTTCACCGGCGGGCGCGGATTGAAACTGGTGGGCGCTGTCGGTGATGCGCTGCTCTTGCAGCACCGCCCGCCTTCACCGGCGGGCGCGGATTGAAACATGCCAAACATAAACATGCTTGCATTCGGGTGATGCACCGCCCGCCTTCACCGGCGGGCGCGGATTGAAACAGCAAATTCGTGCGCGCCGTCGGCAGCCCGCGCGGGCACCGCCCGCCTTCACCGGCGGGCGCGGATTGAAACATCGAAGCAACCCTCTGAACCCAATACCTGAAGGCACCGCCCGCCTTCACCGGCGGGCGCGGATTGAAACGTGTCCGCGTACTGCGGAGCCTGGCGGCACAAGGCGCACCGCCCGCCTTCACCGGCGGGCGCGGATTGAAACCTTCGCCAAAGCGGCCAAGGCATCGGCCACCACGGCACCGCCCGCCTTCACCGGCGGGCGCGGATTGAAACCAGCCAGCCGGCGCCACCTGGGCGCGCAGCCGCTGCACCGCCCGCCTTCACCGGCGGGCGCGGATTGAAACAAGACTCCATAGGCGACCGCGAGTGCCGCCGTTGCACCGCCCGCCTTCACCGGCGGGCGCGGATTGAAACTCGTGGAAGGGAATCAAGCGGCCGGCTTGTCCTGGGCACCGCCCGCCTTCACCGGCGGGCGCGGATTGAAACCGAGAAATCGGAGTCGCAGGACAACGAGGATGCGGCACCGCCCGCCTTCACCGGCGGGCGCGGATTGAAACAACGAGACCTCGGTTCCGGTGAGCCTGACCAACCGCACCGCCCGCCTTCACCGGCGGGCGCGGATTGAAACTTGGCAACGGCGGTCTTGGCGTCGCTGAGACGGCGCACCGCCCGCCTTCACCGGCGGGCGCGGATTGAAACACGCTGCCGTGGGCTTACGCAGGACTCCGGCAGAGCACCGCCCGCCTTCACCGGCGGGCGCGGATTGAAACACCGCCAACTGGCGCGTCAGCCCCAACGGCTACGCACCGCCCGCCTTCACCGGCGGGCGCGGATTGAAACACCCTGTCCGACCGCAGCCAGCGCGACCGCGTGGGCACCGCCCGCCTTCACCGGCGGGCGCGGATTGAAACGACGCCGACAGTGCGGTGTTCTACGACCTGAACGCGCACCGCCCGCCTTCACCGGCGGGCGCGGATTGAAACAGCGTGGACGGCCTGATTGAGCTGACGCTCAAGGGCACCGCCCGCCTTCACCGGCGGGCGCGGATTGAAACACCCGAGATACCGGCCACCACACCAGCGGCTGGTGCACCGCCCGCCTTCACCGGCGGGCGCGGATTGAAACCTATGACTTGCCTCTGATTGGCGGCGTCGTGCAGGCACCGCCCGCCTTCACCGGCGGGCGCGGATTGAAACGGCTCGCCAAATTTCAAAACGCGCTCGGCTTACAGCACCGCCCGCCTTCACCGGCGGGCGCGGATTGAAACAATGCCGACGAAACGGCCCAGTCTGCCGCGCAGGCGCACCGCCCGCCTTCACCGGCGGGCGCGGATTGAAACAATGACCCGCAGCTCAGATCCCTGACGCTGGGCCGCACCGCCCGCCTTCACCGGCGGGCGCGGATTGAAACATCCGCATCAGCCGTTCGCAATTTGACGCCGCTTGCACCGCCCGCCTTCACCGGCGGGCGCGGATTGAAACACCGGCCAAGTGAGGCCACAACAGGCTTGCGCGTGCACCGCCCGCCTTCACCGGCGGGCGCGGATTGAAACCCCAACACGCTGCCGCTGGGCTCCGGCAACAAGCGCACCGCCCGCCTTCACCGGCGGGCGCGGATTGAAACATCGTGTCGCCCAACGCGTCATAGAACGCATGGCGGCACCGCCCGCCTTCACCGGCGGGCGCGGATTGAAACCAGAGCAGCACGCGGTTGGCCGCGCCCTTGAGGCGCACCGCCCGCCTTCACCGGCGGGCGCGGATTGAAACACGTCCTCCGTTGTGCGGGGTGCCGAGACGGTCATGCACCGCCCGCCTTCACCGGCGGGCGCGGATTGAAACACGCTCACCTCCCTCATCGACACGCCGAACTTCGGCACCGCCCGCCTTCACCGGCGGGCGCGGATTGAAACATCGTCTTTCGGCCCATCCACTGCAGGCCGTGTGGCACCGCCCGCCTTCACCGGCGGGCGCGGATTGAAACTCCATGGTGGCCGACAGCCGCTGCAGCTTGGCCGCACCGCCCGCCTTCACCGGCGGGCGCGGATTGAAACTGGCGTGCGCGCCGCAACGTGGCCGGCGCTGTCGCACCGCCCGCCTTCACCGGAGGGCGCGGATTGAAACGGTGCCCTCACTGTGCCGGCCGTGGTGCCCTTTGGCACCGCCCGCCTTCACCGGCGGGCGCGGATTGAAACACGTCGTCCAGGCTGCCAATGCCAATGGCCTCCGGCACCGCCCGCCTTCACCGGCGGGCGCGGATTGAAACAACCCGTCCGCGCTCTACCGCGGCGACGCGGCCAGGCACCGCCCGCCTTCACCGGCGGGCGCGGATTGAAACGTCCACCACGAGCGCCAGCTCGGCGCGGCCCGCGCGCACCGCCCGCCTTCACCGGCGGGCGCGGATTGAAACGATGAGCGTGCCGGCCTGGCGGTGCAGCTCGACGGCACCGCCCGCCTTCACCGGCGGGCGCGGATTGAAACCGATCACTGGTGGTATGTCTTGGCCGAGCGCGACGCACCGCCCGCCTTCACCGGCGAGCACAGACCGAAACAGGCCTTCTGTTTCACCATCGCTCGACGCAAACGAGAGGCGCCAAACGCCGGCCGGCCATCTTGAAAACGGCAGGGCTGCAGCGTCGGCCGGCAGACGCTAGAGCGGGCCGCGCAGCAAGTCGCATGGCGTCAGCCGCCTTGCGCCACTTCCCATTCCCGCGCCAACCGCGCCCTCGCCCCCGGCTGCACATTTGCCCGCGTCAGGTCGCCGCCGTAGTGCGCCCGCACGCGCCGGTCCATCAGCCGGTACCAGAGCGGCGGCACATAGGCCACCAGCAGCAGGCCGGCGTAGCCGCTGGGCAGCTGGGGCGCCTGCTCGAAATGGCGCAGGGCCTGGTAGCGGCGCGCCGGGTGGGCGTGGTGGTCGCTGTGGCGCTGCAGGTGGTAGAGGAACAGGTTGGACATGCGGTGGTTGCTGTTCCACGAGTGCTCGGGCGCGCAGCGTTCGTAGCGGCCGTCGGCACCCCGCTGGCGCAGCAGGCCGTAGTGCTCGATGTAGTTGACCACCTCCAGCAGTTGGGCGCCGTAGGCGGCCTGCACGAGCAGGAAGGGCAGCACGGCCCAGCCGAGCCAGGCGACGAGGCCGGCGTAGAGCAGCACCGTCATCGCCCAGGCCTGCAGGCATTCGTTGCGCCAGTGCCAGGGGCCGAGGCCGCGGCCGGCCAGGCGTTGGTGTTCCAGATGCCAGGCCGAGCGCAGGCCGCCGAGCACGGTGCGCGGCAGGAAAGCCCAGAAGCTCTCGCCGAGGCGAGCGCTGGCGGGGTCTTCGGGCGTGGCCACGCGGCGGTGGTGGCCGCGGTTGTGCTCGACGAAGAAGTGGCCGTACGCCACCGGCGCGAGCACCACGCGCGACAGCCAGCGCTCCCAGGCGGCGTGCTTGTGGCCCAGCTCGTGGGCGGTGTTGATGGCCACGCCGTTGATGCCGCCGACCGTCAGCACCAGGCCGATGAAGCCCGCCCAGCCCAGCCCGCCGTGCACCGCCAGCCAGGCGCCGTGAAGCGTGAGGCCGAACTGCAGCGGCACGAACAGCAGCAGCACGAAGAGGTACCAGCGGTCGCCCTCCAGCGCCGCCACCTGGGCCTCGGGCGGGTTGGCGCGGTCTTCGCCCAGCAGCGCGTCGAGCAGCGGGATCAGCGTGTACATCACGGCCGGCAGCAGCCACAGCCAGAAGGCGTGGCCGCTGCGGTCGGCCTGCCAGACGTTGAGCCAGGCCAGACCGGGGAAGCAGCCGCTGAGCAGCCAGGCGTGGCGCTTGGTATCACGCCAGGGCGCCGGCGTGGGGGCGATGAGGGTGGCAGCCATGCCGGCATGCTCCGCGCGCGGGCCGCGCCGGTCAAGGGCGGCGACCCGGGTGGGTCGCCGCGCCTTCAGGGCTTGCCGAAGGCGGTAGCTGCGGCGGTGCAGCCCGGGGGCAGTTGGGCCGCGGTGAGCGGCGGTTCGCCGGTGCACTCCCAGCGGATGCCGGCCTGCTCGTCGCGGCGCGGCGTGAAGACGAGCTCGCCCTTGGGGGTGGCGACGGTCAGCACCATGCCCTCGCGCTCAAACTGCAGGCGGCTGTTGTCGGCCGCAGTCTCGGCCAGGCCCAGCGCAGCCAGGGACTCGGGGATCTGCTGCGTCTGCAGATAGTGCTTGGCCAAAGCGTCACGCGCAGGCTGCGAGGCCTGCACGGCCAGCGACAGCCGCGCCTTCACGACATAGGCCTGGTATTGCGGAATGGCCACCGCCGCCAGCACGCCGATCACGTAGACCAGCACCAGCAGCCCGAAGCCCCCGCCCAGCCGGCCGGCGTAGGGCACAAAGGCCGCCAGCACATAGGCCAGCGGGTGGCGGCCCGGCAGCTTGCTGACGCCCATCACGCGGGCCACGCGCTTGGTGAGCCAGGGGTAGCCGGAGGTCAGCTCGTGGAAGGACATCCAGAAGCCCGAGCCCAGGCGCGACTGGCGGGCGAAGGTCTTCACGTCCAGCTGCTGCCAGCGCTGCGGGCCGGCGGACAGCGCCGCCAGCGCGCGCGCGGCGGCCTCGGGCGAGCTGCTGCAGGCCAGGCCGTGCAGGTCGCAGGTGGTTTCCTTGGCGCGGCCGTAGGCGCCGCCGATCAGCGGCAGCCACAGCACCGGCAGGCGCAGCAGGCCGCCCACGGCGTGGCCGCGGCGCAGATGGCCCAGCTCGTGGCCGAGGTAGAAGCGCACGCCGTCCGGATGGGCCTGCATCGCGTCCACCACGCCCGACAGCAGCACCACGAAGCGGTGGCCCAGGAACTGCGCCGCGAACGCATTCAGCATGCCGCCGCCCTGCAGCACATAGGCCTCGGGCAGCTTGCCGCCCAGGCCCAGCTTCTCGCAGCATTCGACGAACTGGCCGTGCAGGTCCGGGAACTGCTCGGCGCTGAGCTGCACCGCATTGCCGCGCACATGCGCCACCAGCGTGGACTGCGCGAACAGATAGCCGACAAACGCGACCAGCAGCACGAGCAACATGCCTCCGAAGGTGCCGACGATCAGCGCCAGCCACACCAGCACGCCCAGCACCAGCAGCACCGAACCCAAAGACCGCTCGCGCGGATGCACCCAATCCTTCATTGCATTCCTCCCTTGTAAAGCTGTATGAAGCGGACCGCGCAGTCTGCCGGCCGGCCCTGCCCCCGCCCAGGGTGTAAACCCAGGCGTGACGCGGTCTGGCGCCGCACCCGGGCGGCAGTCGGGTATGGACCTGGCCCCGGGCAGGCACGCGCGGGCCGGTGTAAGTTGCGGCCCGCGCCGGCCGACCGAATGGCCAGCCCTGCTGCCCCGAAAGCCCCCATGCTGATCCGAACCCCTGCCCCGCACGACCCGCTGCCCAGCGAGATCACCCCGCGCTCCGCCTACCTGAACCGCCGCGCCGCGTTGGCCGGTTTGGGCCTGGCCGCCGCCTCGCCGCTGGCGCTCGCCCAGCCGGCGCCGGCCGGCGGCGGCAAGCTGGCCAAGCTGCCGGGCGCGCGCTCGGCGGTGCCCGGCGCGGTGGTGATGGACAAGCCCACGTCCTACGCCGACGCCACCTCGTACAACAACTTCTACGAATTCGGCACCGACAAGGCCGACCCCGCGCAGTACGCCCACACGCTGAAGACGCGGCCGTGGACGGTCAGCGTGGAAGGCGAATGCGCCAAGCCCGGCCGCTACGGCATCGAGGACCTGCTGAAGCTCGCCCCGATGGAAGAGCGCCTCTACCGGCTGCGCTGCGTCGAGGGCTGGAGCATGGTGATCCCCTGGGAGGGCTACTCGCTGAGCGAGCTGCTGAAGCTGGCCCAGCCCACGTCCAAGGCCAAGTACGTCGAGTTCACCAGCCTGGCCGACAAGGCCCAGATGCCCGGCGTGCGCTCCGGCGTGCTGGACTGGCCCTATGTCGAGGGCCTGCGCATCGACGAGGCCATGCACCCGCTGGCGATGCTGGTGTTCGGCATGTACGGCGAGATCCTGCCCAACCAGAACGGCGCGCCGCTGCGGCTGGCGCTGCCGTGGAAGTACGGCTTCAAGTCGGCCAAGAGCATCGTCAAGATCCGCTTCACGGAGACCGAACCCCGCTCCAGCTGGACCAAGGCCGCCCAGCAGGAGTACGGCTTCTATTCCAACGTGAACCCCAACGTGCCGCACCCGCGCTGGAGCCAGGCGGCCGAGCGCCGCATCGGCGAGGACGGCCTGTTCGCGAAGAAGCGGCCCACGCTGATGTTCAACGGCTACGAGGCCCAGGTCGGCCAGCTCTACGCCGGCATGGACCTGAAGCGCTTCTACTGATGAAGCCCGCGTTGACGCGCGCGCTGCTGCACCCAGCGGCGAAGCCGCTGCTGTTCCTGCTCTGCCTCGCACCGCTGGCCTGGCTGGTGTACGGCGCCGCCGCCCACCAGCTGGGCGCCAACCCGGCCGAGGCCCTGATCCGCCGCCTGGGCGACTGGACGCTGCGCGGCCTGTGGCTCACGCTCGCGATCACGCCGCTGCGCGAGCTGACCGGGCTCGCGGCGCTGGCGCGCTTTCGGCGCATGCTGGGCGTGTTCACCTTTGCCTACGCCAGCCTGCACCTGCTGGCCTACGGCTGGCTGGACATGGGGCTCGCGCTGGACGACATCGCGCGGGACATCGCCAAGCGCCCCTTCATCCTGATGGGCTTTGCCGCCTGGGCGCTGATGCTGCCGCTGGCCGCCACCAGCTTCAACCGCGCGATCAAGGCCCTGGGCGCCAAGCGCTGGCAGGCGCTGCACAAGGCGGTGTACGCGGTGTCGGTGATCGCGCTGCTGCACTTCATCTGGATGCGCGCCGGCAAGAACAACTTCGCCGAGCCGGCGGTGTATGGCGCGATCCTGGCGCTGCTGCTGGGCTGGCGGATGCTGCGGCAGCTGCGGCGCCGCGGCGGCTGAGCCGCGCGGCGGCAGGCCTCACTCGGCGCCAGGCTCAGCACCAGCCGCGCTGGCCGGGCGGGCCGGTTCGGCCACGGCGCCCGTTGCGCGCGCTGGCAGCCAGACCCGCACCCGCAGGCCGCAGCCCTCCGGCCCGGTGCCCAGCTCGATGCGGCCGCCATGGCGCCGCGCCACCGACAGCACGATGGCCAGGCCCAGGCCCGAGCCGCTCTGCGTCTGGCCCGGCACGCGGAAGAAGCGGTCGAACACGCGCTCACGCCATTGCGGATCGATGCCGGGCCCCTGGTCGGTCACCTCCAGACAGGCCTCGAAGCCATGCTGCGTGAGGGCCACACGCACGACGCCGCCACGCGGGCTGTACTTGATGGCGTTCTCGACCAGGTTGTCCACCAGCGAGGTCAGTGCCTCGCGCTCGCCGCGCAGCGTGGGCGCGGCCTGGCTGTCCAACTCCAGCTCGACCCCGACGCGCCCGGCCGGCACGACAAAGTCGGCCAGCCGCTCCTGCAGCAGCTCGTGCAGCGCCACCGGCGCCAGCAGCGGCTCGTCGCGCCGGGCATCGGAGCGCATCAGCTTGAGCAACTGACCCACCAGGCGCGACGCCCGCTCGTTGCCGCGCAGCAGGTTGTCCATCAGCTCGGGCGGCGCATCGTGCTCGCCCAGGGCCTCGGCGCTGATCCGCATCGCCGTCAGCGGTGTGCGCAGCTCATGCGCCGCATCGGCAATCAGCTGGCGCTCGCGCTGCTGGCTGGCGCGCAGCCGCTCCAGCAACGCGTTGATCGCGTCCACCAGCGGCCGCAGCTCGCGGTGCGGCGCCTCGGGCACCAGGGGCTGCAGATCCTGCGGGCCACGCGCAGCCACCTGGGCCTGCAGCCGCATCCAGGGCCGCAGCGCCAGCCGCACCGACCACCAGGCCGGCAGCACCAGGAAGGGCAGGCTGACGATCAGCGGCGTCAGGTACAGGCTGCGCGAGTGCAAGGTGATCAGCACCCGCCAGGCGTCGGGCACCAGCACGGTCACGGTCGTGCGGCCATCGGCACTGGACTGGGAGCGGACGATCCACTGCCGCCCGTCCTCGCCACGCAGGCGGCTGATCTGATCGGATGCCGGCGACCGTACCAATGGCGCACGGCCGGCCGACCGGTAGACCAGCTGTCCGTCCTGCCACACCTGCATCTGCGCCACGACGTCACTGTCGGCGTCGGCCTCGTCGACCTCGTCGCGCAGCATCTTGTCCATCGCGCGGAGGCTGCGCAGCTGTGCCTCGGGATGGTCGCGCAGGCCCTCGGCCGACGACAGCAACACCTCGAACAGCGGCGGGTAGTCGAGCACGCCCCGGCCCTCGCGCGACTCCCAGACGATCAGCCCGAACAGCAGGGTCCACAACAGCGTCAGCAAGGCCAGCTGGGCCAGCACCAGCCGTTTCAGCAGGCTGCGCTGGCGCAGGCGCAGCCAGAGCCGCCGCAAGGGCCCTGCAGTGGCGTCCGCGGCCCTCATGCGACTTCAGCGGGCAGTGGCTCGGCGTCGATCACATAGCCGATGCCGCGCACCGTGCGGATGAAGCCCGGACCGATCTTGCGGCGCAGATTGGACATGTGCACATCCAGCGCATTGCTGTCGTAGCCGGTGCCGCCGCGCAGCGCGTATTCCTCCAGGGCCTGACGCGTCAGCACCCGCCCGTTGCGCTTGAGCAGCAGGGCCAGCAGGTCAAACTCGCTGCGCGACAGCTTGACCGGCTGGCCATGCAGGCCGACCTGGCGTGTGCCCTCGTGCAGGGCCAGGCCCCGCAGGCGCAGGCCCTCGGCCTCACCGGACAGGCCGCTGCGCCGGGCCAGCGCGCGCACCCGGCACAACAGCTCGGCCAGCGCAAAGGGCTTGATCAGATAGTCGTCCGCCCCGTCGTCCAGGCTGCGCAGCCGGTCTTCGAGCGCATCGCGCGCGCTCAGCACCAGCACCGGCAACTGGCGCGCCCGCCGGCGCATCTCGCGCACCAGCGCCAAGCCATCCCCGTCGGGCAGCCCGAGGTCCAGCAGCACCATGTCGAGGGTTTCGTCCTGCAACTGCTCGACGCCCTGTGCCAGCCGGCGCACCCAAACCACGTCGACGCCCTGGTCGTTCAGCGCCATGCGCACGCCGTTGCCCACATCCAGATCATCTTCGACCAGCAATAACTTCATTTCATCCTGTCCCTGTGCTGCCGGGGCGCAGTATGCGCAAGCAAGCTGACCATGACGCCAGTCACCCTGGACCGGGGTTCTTCATGTTTTCTTCATCTTTTGCCCAGGAAAGCTTTAGGCGAGCTCGCGAACATGGCGATCACCGGGATGCCTTCGCAGCCTGTTTGTCTCTCCCACCCATGAAGTACCGTCTGCTGATTTCGAGTCTCATCCTGTCGACCTTGTCGCTGCAAGCCATCGCAGAAACCGCCAAGTCGCCGTATTCGCTCACCGTGGGCGGCGGCGTCGGTTTCGGTCCGCGCTTTCCCGGCTCCAAGAAAACCCAGTTCGGCGTCGGCCCGCTGCTGGACTTCCAGCACGAGAGCGGCTTCTTTGCCAGCACCCGCCGCGGCCTGGGCTGGGGTGGTGGCGACGAGGATTTCAGCTTCAGCCTCGCGCTGGCGGCGCGCGGCGAGCGCAGCGACAAGGCCCGCAAGGTGCTGGGCTTTGGCGGCGGCGGCAGCGAGCTGACAGGTATGGGCAAGGTTCCGGCCTCGGCACTCGGCGTGTTCAGCGTCGGTGGCCGCGTGGCCAACCTGGTGGAACTGGGCGCCACGCTGGAACTGCCGCTGAGCCATCGCGAGAACGGCCGCGCCCTGCACCTCAGCGCCGGTGTGCCGCTGCTGCAGACCAAGGAGGACACCGTGACCCTGTCCGGCGCCCTGCATGTCGGCGACGGCAAATACCTGCGCACCTATTTCGGCGTGACCCAGCAGCAGTCCACCGACTCCGGCTATGCCCTGTACACGCCCAAGGGTGGCCTCTACCAGGCCGACCTGAACCTGAGCTGGAACCACCGCATCGACACCCACTGGGCCGTGACTGGCGTGGTCGGCGTCAACCGCCTGCTGCGCGATGCGGCCAACAGCCCGCTGGCGGGACGCAAGACGGCCCCCGAGGGCGGCGTGATGGTGACCTACACCTACTGAACCCCGCGACCGGCCGCCGCATGGCGGCGGCGGGCGCAGTTTGGGACAATGGCGGGCTTTTCGCCCTACCCGCCCGACCGCCATGCCCGCCTCCCCGCCGACCACTCCTGTCGACGTCGCCATCCTCGGCGGCGGCCCGGCCGGCTGCAGTGCGGCCTCGTGGCTGGCCCAGCTGGGCCTGTCGGCGCTGCTGGTCGAGCGCGAGCCCCAGCTCTGCGCTGCGCTGCACGGGCTGAGCTTCCGCCAGGACTGGGTGCTGGGCCAGCCTGCCGCCGCGCTGGCCGAACTGGCCCAACACTACGCCGGTCAGGTCGAGCGGACGGCGGGCATCACGCTGCGGCTGGGCACCCGGGCGGAATCGGCCCGCCATGCCGGCGGCGCCTGGACCCTGCAGCTCGCCACCGGCGAACATGTGCAGGCGCGCGCGCTGCTGGTGGCCACCGGCCTGCGCCTGCTGCGCCCGGCGCGCTATTTCGCGCTGCCGCACCGGCGCGTGCTCGATGCCACCTCGCTGACGGCCCAGCGCGACCACCTGCCCCCGGGCCGGGTGCTGCTGCTGGGCGCGGGCGACAACGCCGCCGAGAACGCCCTGCACCTGGCCGAGCGCGGCTTCGACGTGACCGTCTGGGCACGCGGCGCCTGGCGCGCCCAGGCCCATCTGGTGGCCCGCGCCGAGGCCCACCCGCGCATCCAGCGCCGCCTGGCCACGCCGCTGCCCGACGCGCTGCGGCCCGATGACCGCGGCGTGGACGTCGGCGAGGAGCGCTTCGACGTGGTCGCCGCGCTGCTGGGCTTCGAGCCCGAACCGTCGGCCTTCGCGCTGCTCAGCGAGCACGACCGGCCGCATGCCTTCGTCGCCGGCGACGCCAGCGGCCGCTGGCACCCCTGCGTGCAGACCGCGCTGGCCGACGGCGTGCAAGCCGCCAAGCTGATCGAGCAGGCGCTGCGGCCCGAGGCCGCCGCCGCCGCGCCGCAGCGCTTCAACAACCGCCAGGTCATCCACCTGCAAGGCCTGCGCTTCAAGGCCAACCTGGGCATCCTGGACTTCGAGCGCAGCGGGCCCCAGCCCATCCAGGTGGATGCCGAGATCAACCTCGGTGCCCTGCCCATCGTCGCCCGCGATGCCGACATCGGCCGCGTGCTGGACTACCGCCGCGTGCGCGCCGCCATCATCGACGAGTGCACCACCGAGCACACTGACCTGGTCGAGGCCCTGGTGGGCAAGCTGTGCAACCGCCTGATGAGCCTGCCCGGCGTCGTCGGCGTGCGCGTGAAGCTGACCAAGCTCGAAATCTTCCCCGACTGCGAAGTCGCCGTCAGCGCCGAAACTGGCCGCTGGTGACCCGCCCCACGAACGCCCCGCCCGCCATGAATACAGACGTCCTCGACCACGCCCCGGCCGCCTCCGCCGAAGACCAGGCGGCCAAGAAGCACGCGCACGAGATCAACAAGCTGTCCAAGCGGCTGCACCGCCAGGTCGGCCAGGCCATTGCCGACTTCAACATGATCGAAGAAGGCGACAAGGTCATGGTCTGCCTCTCGGGCGGCAAGGACAGCTACTCGATGCTGGACATCCTGCTGAACCTGCAGCAGCGCGCACCGGTTCGGTTCGAGCTGGTGGCGGTGAACCTCGACCAGAAGCAACCCGGCTTCCCCGAGGACATCCTGCCCGCCTACCTGAGGAGCCGCGGCGTGCCCTTCCACATCGAGGAGCAGGACACCTACTCGGTGGTGAAGCGCGTGGTGCCCGAGGGCAAGACCACCTGCGGCCTGTGCTCGCGGCTGCGCCGGGGCATCCTGTACCGTGTGGCGGGCGAGCTGGGCTGCACCAAGATCGCCCTGGGCCACCACCGCGACGACATCGTCACGACGCTGTTCCTGAACATGTTCTTCGGCAGCCGCATGAAGGGCATGCCGCCCAAGCTGGTCAGCGACGACGGCAAGAACGTCGTCATCCGCCCGCTGGCCTATGTCAAGGAGCCCGACCTGGTGCGCTGGGCCGAGCACCGCGAGTTCCCGATCATTCCGTGCAATCTGTGCGGCAGCCAGGAGAACCTGCAGCGCGTGCAGGTCAAGGCCATGATCAACGAATGGGAGAAGCGCTACCCGGGCCGCATCGACAACATCTTCACGGCCATGACCAACATCGTGCCCTCGCACATGATGGACAAGAAGCTGTTCCCGTTCGAAACCATCCGCGCCACCGGCGAGGCCAGCGCCGATGGCGACATCGCCTTCGACGATGACGAGTCTTGCGCGACGCCGTCGACCACGGCCTCGGTGATCACGCTGAAACGCTGATTTACACGCGGGCAATCTGAGCGGTCCAGAATGCTTCCATCGCATCCGATGGAGGTGTTCCCATGCTCAACCGACGTCTCATCCTGACCGCATCCGTGGCGAGCGCCGTGGCGCTCGCGGGCTGTGCCGGCCCGTTCACGGTGTCCGCCGACGTGTCCAGTTATGGCAACTGGCCGGCCGATCGCAAGCCCGGCAGCTACGCCTTTGACCGCCTGCCGTCCCAACAGCACAACGACGAGGCCAGCAAGCGCGAGGCGATGCTGGAAGACGCGGCCAAGCCCGCGCTGGAGAAGGCCGGCCTCAAGCCCGCGGCCGACGCCAAGACCGCCGACCTGCTGATCACGCTCGGCGCCCGCATCACCGCCTATGACCCCGTGCCCTGGGACGACCCGCTGTGGTGGCGCTGGCGCGGCCGGCTGGTGTCGCCGCGCTACGGCTATGCGCCGGGCTGGGGCGGCTGGGGCTGGCGCAACGACCCGCTCTTCGACCGGCGCTATGACCGCGCCGTGGCCGTGCTGGTGCGCGACCGCGCCAGCGGCGAAGCCCTGTTCGAGACCCACGCCAGCAACGAGGGCATCACGGCCGGCGGCGAGCAGATGATCGGCGCGCTGTTCGAGGCGGCGCTGGCCGAGTTTCCGAAGGTGGAGCCCAAGCCGCGCCGTGTGAGCGTGCAGGTCGCGCGTTAGGCCGCTAGCGGCGGCCGGCGTCATACGGCCTGCCCATAATCGCGGCTTTGCAAAAACGCAGTCGCAAGGCAGGCATGGCGCTGAACATCGTGATCATGGCCGCGGGCAAGGGCACCCGCATGAAGTCCGCAACGCCCAAGGTGTTGCACAAGCTCGCGGGCCGCTCGCTGCTGGCCCATGTGCTGCGGAGCTGCGAGCCGCTGGACGCCGCGGCCCGCATCGTCATCACCGGCCACGGCGCCGAGCAGGTCGAGGCCGCCGTGGCCTCGCCGGCGCTGAGCTTCGTGCGCCAGATGCCCCAGCTGGGCACCGGCCACGCGATCCAGCAGGTCGTGCCATCGCTCGTGGGCGAAGGCACGACGCTGATCCTCAACGGCGACGTGCCGCTGATCGAGACCGGCACCGCCAAGGCCCTGATCGACACCTGTGCCGGCGCCGCCCTGGTGCTGCTGACCGTCGACCTGTTCGACCCGACCGGCTACGGCCGCATCGTGCGCGACGTCGATGACGGCGGCGTGCTGGCCATCGTCGAGCACAAGGACGCGACGCCCGAGCAGCGGCTGATCCGCGAGGGCTACAGCGGCATGATGGCCGCGCCCACCGCCGCGCTGAAGCGCTGGGTCGGCCAACTGACCAACAACAACGCCCAGGGCGAGTACTACCTGACCGACATCGTCGCGATGGCTGTCGCCGAAGGCCTGCCGGTGCTGGGCATCAAGGCCGGCAGCGAGATCGAGGTGCTGGGCGTGAACGACCCGGTGCAGCTCGCCCAGCTGGAGCGCGCCTTCCAGGCCCGCCAGGCCGAGGACCTGATGCGCGCCGGCGTGCGCCTGGCCGACCCGGCCCGCTTCGACCTGCGCGGCACGCTCACCCACGGCCAGGACGTCGAGATCGACGTCAACTGCGTGTTCGAGGGCGAGGTCACGCTGGGCGACGGCGTGCGTATCGGCGCGAACTGCGTGATCCGCAACGCCACCCTCGCGGCGGGCGCGCGCGTCCATGAGTTCACCCACATCGACGGCGAGAAACCGGGCGGCGCCAGCGTCGGCGCGGGCGCGCTGATCGGCCCGTTCGCGCGGCTGCGGCCCGGTGCCCAGCTCGGCGCCGAGGTGCACATCGGCAACTTCGTCGAGGTCAAGAATTCGACGCTGGCCGCGGGCGCCAAGGCCAACCATCTGGCCTACCTCGGCGACGCGACCGTCGGCGAGCGCGTCAACTACGGTGCCGGCAGCATCACGGCCAACTACGACGGCGCCAACAAGCACCGCACCACGATCGGCAACGATGTGCATGTGGGCTCCAACTGCGTGCTGGTGGCGCCGGTCACGCTGGGCGATGGCGCCACGATCGGCGGCGGGTCGACGATCACCAAGGACGTCAAGCCCGGCGAGCTCGCCGTGGCGCGCGGCAAACAGGTGGCCCTGGCCGGCTGGACCCGCCCCGTCAAGAAGCGTTGAATCGCCGTCAGCCCGTGACATAGTTCCGGCCCGGGCATCTCGATGCCCCGGTCGCGGGGGCGCCAGAGTGACCGGCGCGCCCTTACGATGCTCCCGACCCTTTCGACCCTGCAGTTCCCATGGCCCAAGACCTCGACCTTGCCGCGCTCTCGCTTGACGATGCCGTCCCGGCCGACCTGAGCGCCTTCGACATGGCCCAGGCCCGCGCCGAGGCCGAAGCCCGACACCGCGCGCTGGAGCTGAAGGCCCAGGCCTGTGACAACGCCGCCGAGGCCTGCTGGTATCTGGCCCGCAGCCTGGGTGCCGCGCGCGACCTGCCGCAGAACGGCGAGGCCAGCCTGGAGCTGCTGTTCGAACTGATCGGCGCGCTGGCCGACCTGCCCACCGACATCGCCTGCGCCCCGCTGCCCGAGGTCGTTGGCGGCCGGGACGACGGCATCACCGAACTCTGCCTGCAGCTCGAAGCGGCGCGTGAGCTCACCGAAGAGGCGCTGGTCCAGGCTGAACTCGCGCCGGCGCGCAGCCAGCTCTGCCACTGAGCCCCCACTGAGTCCCCACTGAACCTCTTTCGAGGCCGCCCGCGGCCCGCGAACCCGGCGCCCAACGGGCGCCTGGCTGCTTTCAGGCCGTCAGAAGCCCTGCACCGGCAAAGCCTCGCCCCGCTGCAGCCAGTTGCGCGCAGCGTAGCGGCTGGACGCGTCGGTCACATGCAGCGTGTAGGCGTGGCGCGACTTCTCCGAGCGGTTGGCGGCCGAGTAATGCGGCAGCAGCCCGTGGAAGACCACCAACGATCCCGCCTCGACCTCCAGCGGAATGGCCTCGGCGGAATGCGCGGCCGGCCAGGGCGTGGCGTCGACCTGCTCCATCCAGGCCCTGCGGCCCTCGCGCACAAAGCGCTCGCGCAGCACGCCGCGCGGTCCGCGGTGGCCGCCGGGCTCGGTCCACAGGCAGCCGTTGTGCAGCGTGGCGTCTTCCAGCGCGAACCAGAAGGTGGTGACCGTGATCGGGTCGCTGTCGAAGAAGCTGGCGTCCTGGTGCCAGCGCACCTCGCCGCCGATGCCCGGCTGCTTGAAGATGAACATGCTCTGCCAGACCTGCGGCCGGCTCAGACCCACGCCGGCCGCCACCTCGCGCAGCGCCTCGCCCTTGGAGAAGGCGCTGAAGACCGGGTCGAGGTCGTGCATCGCGTGGCCGATCTTGTTGATCGCCAGTTCCTTGGGCACGCGCAGCCGCCCCTGGTCATCGAAAGCCTCCTCCTCGAAAAAGCAACGCACCTGGTCGCCGCTGTCGAGGAAGTAGTCGTCGACATGGCGCTGCTGTTCTTCGGTCGTGAAGACCGGGCGCTGCTCGCCGGGGTCGAAGGCGTCGACGATCTGCAGCGCGCGCTCACGCAGCGCGGCGATCTCGGCGGCGGACTTGAAACCGGGGAGAACAAGAAAGCCTTGTTCGGCATAGCGGGCGGTGTCGACGGTCATGGCAAGTTGGCAAGGAGTTGTGCGGATTGTGTCCGCGCGGCGAGCCGCCGACAGTGAAGCCATCGCCATGCCGCTGGAGACCCCGATGAAAGCCGTCAAGGCCCTGCTGATCCTCGTCGCCCTGCTGATCGCCGTCGTGCTGGCGGGCGGGTTGATGATCCCGCCGAAATTCAGCGTCACGCGGTCGATCAGCATCGCCGCCGCCCCCGACAAGATCTACCCGTTGATCGCCGACCCGCGCGCGTGGAAGCAGTGGAGCGCCTGGAACCAGCGCGACCCGGCCATGGTCATCGACTACAGCGGCCCGGCCTCGGGCGCTGGCGCGGTGTGGGCCTGGAAAAGCAAGAGCCAGGGCGATGGCCGGATGAGCTTCACCACCGCCGAGGCGCCCAAAAGCCTGAGCTACGAGCTGTACTTCCCAGACTTCGGCAGCACCTCGACCGGCGAGTTCCGGCTCACCCCCAGCGACGGCGGCACCGAGGTCAGCTGGTCGATGGACGGCGACATGGGCCGCAACCCGCTCAACCGCTGGATGGGCCTGTTCATGGACCGCATGGTGGGCCCCGACTTCGACGCCGGTCTCGCCAAGCTGAAGGCGCTGGCGGAGAAGCCCTGACCGCGTCTGCGCAAAGCGCCGTACGGTGTCGGGCTCTGGAATGGCCGCGCGGCCTGCGCAACCGGTCACCGCGACGGCCCATCGCGGCCCGCTGCAGCTCGTCCCGGCCCCGCCGCTGGCGATCGTGTCCGCCTTGTGGTCGACGTGGCACCGGCGACAAGCTTCGCGGACCGAACACCCTCCACCCCTGCCATGCCGACGCTGCCGCCCCGACTGCAACTCGCCGCCCTCGCGCTGATGGCCGAATGCCTGCACCTGGGCTGGGAGGCCCTGCACGGCGGCATTGCCACCCACCATCTGCTGCAGAGTGCCGACCTGCCGGGCCTGTCCAATGCCTGGGGCCTGCTCGTGCTGCCGGCGCTGGCCGCCTGGGCCGCCGGCCGGCTGCCGCGCCGCCCCGCCACGCTGCGCAGTGCCTGGCCGTTCGCCCTGGGCTTGGGGCTGCCGCTGCTGCTTGGCGCCGCGTTGTCGCTGGCCTTTGCTTTCGAGCAGCAGGCGCTGACCGAGGCCCTTTTCTTCGGCGCCCTGTTGCTGGCCCTGCTGCTGCCGGCCCACCGGGCCGAAAGCCTGTTCGGCTTCGTCTTGGGCATGAGCTGGACCTTCGGCGCGCTGCTGCCGACGCTGATCGGCGGCGTCATCGCCAGCGCCTCCTGGCTCGTGCGCGGTGCGGCGCGGTTCATCTGGCAGTTCGTGAGGCCCGCATGAGCGCCGTCGGCTCGCGCGAGCTGCGTATTTCCGGCCTGTGCTACCTGGCCATCATCGCGCTGGGCCTGTGGGCCGAGGCGGGCGTGCGCGGCCGGCTCGTCGTGGCCGGCGACGCGGCCGCCACGGCCGCCAACATCCTGGCCCACCCGCAGCTGTGGCGCAGCGGGCTCGCGGCCGACCTGCTGATGCAGGTGCTGGACCTGCCCGTCATCGTGATGATGTGGCGGCTGTTGCGGCCGGTGAGCGAACCGCTGGCGCTGACGGCGACGGGCCTCAACCTGGTGCAGACCGCCGTGCTGGTGGCCAACCGTGTGCAGGCCCTCGCCGCGCTCGACCTGCTGACCAACCCCTCCATGGCCGCGGCCTTCCCGCCCAGCCAGCGCGACGCGCTCGCACTGTTTGCCGTGCACCTGCACGGTCAGGGCTTCGGCATCGGGCTGATCTTCTTTGGCGTCGCCTGCCTCGTCCGCGGCGCGCTGATCGCCCGCAGCGGCGTGCTGCCGCGCGTGTTCGGCGGGCTGCTCGCCCTCGCCGGGGCCTGCTACCTGGTCAACAGCTTCGCCCTGCTGCTCGCACCCGCCATCGCCCAGCGGCTGTTTCCGGCCGTCCTGCTGCCGTCCTTCGTCGGCGAGCTGGCCCTGTCCCTGTGGCTGCTCCTGGGGCGGCACCGGCCAAATCCCGCCCCGGCCGCGGCCAAGGCATGCTGAAATCGTGCGACCTCAAGGAGACCCCATGAAGCGTGTGACAGGCATCGGCGGCATCTTCTTCAAGTCGCCCGACCCCCAGGCCCTGACCGCGTGGTACCGCGTGCACCTCGGGCTGGAGGTGCAGGCCTGGGGTGGGGCCGAGCTGCCCGGCAGCAACAGCCCGACGCTGTGGACGCCGTTCAAGGCCGACACCAGCTACTTCGCGCCGAGCGAGGCGCCCTTCATGGTGAACTTCCGGGTGGCTGACCTGCAGGGGCTGCTTGCCGCACTCCGGGCCGAGGGCTGCCAGGTCGTGGGCGAGCCGCAGGACTCGGAATACGGCAAGTTCGGCTGGGTGCTGGACCTCGACGGCAACAAGGTCGAGCTCTGGGAGCCGCCTGCCGCGGGCTGAGCGCGGCTCAGTTGTCGGCCGCCGACGCGGCCGAGGCCGCGGGGTCCACGGCCGGCAGGCCGATGCGCGCGATCGCCAAGTCGCCCGCGAACTCCTCGTAGAACCAGTCGCCATCGCGCTGCACCAGGCCTTCGCTGGGCGGGGTCAGCGGCGTATTGGGCTGGCCGCGCAGCGCCACCGCCATCGTCGCGGCCCAGGCCGGCAGCGCCAGGCCGCCGCCACTCTCGCGCTCGCCCAGGGACTTGGGCTGCGGGTAGCCGATCCAGACCGCGCCGGCCCGCGTGGCCTGGAAGCCGCAGAACCAGGCGTCCACCGCGTCGTTGGTGGTGCCGGTCTTGCCGTAGAGGTCCCAACGGCCGAGCAGCGCGCTGGCGCGCGCGCCCGTGCCCTCACGCGTGACGGCCGCCAGCAGCTGCGAGGTCATGAAGGCATTGCGTGCGCTGACCGCGGTGCGGGGCTTGGGCGGATCGGCTTTCCACAGCGTGATGCCCTGGGCGTCTTCCACGCGGGCGATGAGCCAGGCCGTGGGCAGCTGGCCGCCGTTGGCAAAGGCGGCGTACCCCTGAGCCATCTGCAGCGGCGTGACCGAGCCGGTGCCCAGCGCCAGCGTCAGGTTCAGCGGCTGCTTGGCCTCGTCCAGCCCGAAGCGCGCCGCCCAGGCGCGGGCCCGCTGCGGGCCGATGGCCTGCACCAGACGGATGGTGACCATGTTCTTGGACCGGGCCAGCGCCTGGCGCAGCGTCAGCGCGTCTTCGTACTGGCCGTCGTAGTTGCGCGGCGCCCAGTCGCCCTGCTCGAAGGGCTGGTCGCTGACCAGGGTGCCGGCCCAGGCGCCCTGGTCGATGAGCGCGGAGTACACGAAGGGCTTGAAGGCCGAGCCCGGCTGGCGCCAGGCCTGGGTCGCCGAATTGAACTGGTTGCGCGCGAAATCAAAGCCGCCGACAAGTGCGCGGATCGCGCCCGTGGCCGGGTCCAGCGTGACCACCGCCCCTTCCGCCTGCGGCACCTGGCTGAGCTGCCAGTTGCCGGCACCGGACTCCAGCACCCGCAGCACCGCACCGCGCTTGGCGTTCTGCAGCGGGCGCGCCGCAGCGCCCTTGAGCGTGACGTTCTGGCCATCGGCCAACACCAGCTCGGCGGCGTTCTTGTCGAGCTTGAGCAGCACGGCCGTCTTCAGCTCGCCGAGGTCGGGGTGGGCGTCAAAGGCCGCATCCAACGCCTCGTCCAGATCGTCGCCCTCCGGCAGAGCCAGCGTCGCCTCGGGACCACGCCAGGGCTGGCGGCGCTCCAGCTCGAACAGCGCGTGGCGCAGCGCCTGCTGCGCCGCCGCCTGCTCGGCATAGCGCAGCGTCGTCGTGACGGTGAGGCCGCGGGTGTAGGCCTCCTCGCCGTAGCGCAAGACGATCTCGGCCCTCACCTGCTCGGCCGCATGGTCGGCCACGCCGGACAGGCGCTTGGGCCGGCGCACCTCCAGCGGCTTGTCGCGTGCCGCCCGGGCCTGCTCGGCGCTCAGCAGGCCCACCGCCTGCAGCCGGCCCAGCACGACCTGCTGGCGCCGGCGTGCCCGCTCCGGGTAGAGCACGGGATTGAGCTTGTTGGGGTCCTTGGGCAGACCCACCAGCAGCGCGATCTCGCCGGTGCCGAGCTGGTCCAGCGGCTTGCCGAAATAGCGCTCGGCCGCGGCGCCGAAGCCATAGGCCTTGTTGCCCAGCGAGATCTGGTTCATATAGATCTCGAGGATCTGCTCCTTGCCCAGGTTCTTCTCGATCTTGATCGCCAGCAGCGCCTCCTGGGCCTTGCGCCACAGGGTCTGGCGGTTGCTCAGGTAGATGTTGCGGGCCAGCTGCTGGGTGATGGTGGACGCGCCCTGCAGCCGGTTCGGGTGCAGCAGGTTGTGGACGAAGGCGCGCAGGATGCCGCTGAAATCGATGCCCGCGTGGCTGTAGAAATCGCTGTCCTCGACGGCGAGCAGCGCGTCCTGCAGCGGTTTCGGGATGTCCTTGAGCGGCACGAAGCGCCGCCGCTCGGCGCCGAACTCGCCGATCAGCTGGCCGTCCTCACTCAGCACGCGCAGTGGCTGGTGGGGCTGGTAGTCGGTCAGCGCGTCGAGCTCGGGCAGCTGGGCCCAGATGAAGGTGGCGACGATGCCGCCGCACAGCAGCAACACCAGCGGCAGGGCCACCAGCGCACCCAGCCAGGGCCGTTGAACAAAGAGCTTGAGCATGGCGCGCATCGTAGGCCGGGCCCGGCCTCAGCACGGCGGCGGCGGCCACTGCGATCCGGCGGCCGCTTGGGACACGGCGCCGCGGATGGCAAGATGGCGGCCTGCCGGCCCCGCCGTTCCGCCATGAAAATCCATCAGATCGAAATCCAGAAGTTCAAGGCTGCCACCAACAACCTGCATGGGCAGGTGCTGTTCAAGATCGACGCGCTGGTGTCCGCCCGCGAACCGGTCGACGGCATCGAACCCAGCAGCCTGCTGGTCATGACCGAACAGAACGCCCGCGTGCTGATGGCGCTGCTGAAGACGCAGATCGCCGAGTTCGACGCCAAGAAACCCAAGAGCCGGCACGGCCGCCACGGCTGAGACCCACCAGAACCCATCCATGCAGTACCCCCACTACAACCCGGCCTCGGACAACCGTCCGCTGTCCGATGACGAGCTCAACGACCTGGACGAACTGCTCGCCGCCCTGCCCAGCGATGCGGCGATGAATATCGAGGCGCTGGACGGCTATCTGGCCGGCCTGCTGTTGACGCCGGGGCGCTCGCTCGCCGAACTGCCGGGCGAGGCCTGGCTGCCGCGCGTCTGGGGCGGCGATGGCGAGACCGACCCCGCGCCGTTCGCGAGCGGCAAGCAGCGCAAGAAGGTCGTGATGGCCGTGCTGCGTCATCTGCAGTCGATCGCGCGGCCTGGACCCACCAGCCCAAGGCCTGGGAGCCCATCTTCAGCTTTGCCGAAGGCGACGACGAGGACACCGAGTACGCCGATGCCGAGGACTGGGCCGCCGGCTTCCTGATCGCGGTGGAGCTGGCACCCGAAGCCTGGGCGCCGTGGTTCGACGGCCCCGACACGGCAGCGCTGCTGGCGCCGATCGCGGCACTGGGCGCCGAGGACGGGCCGCTGGCCGAGGCCACGGCCGAAGCGCGCGACGCGGCGAGCCGGGCGATTCCTGACGCGATGCTGGCATTGTGGGAAAGACGCCAGCCGCGCTGAGCCCCCCTCAAATCGGCTGTCCTCAAGCGCGTAAGTTCGGTCACACTCAAACCATGCTTCACGATCTGCTCGCCGCCACTGGCCTGGGCCTGTGCATCGCGCTGGCGGTCCACATGGCCCTGCCGCACCGTGCCCGGGCCCGCGTCGACCTGCTGCTGCGACGCATCGGCGCCTGGCTGCAGGCCCAGCTCGACCGCCTGACCGGCTGGCGCCGCCGCCAGCGCCAGACCCGCGCCGCGGCGCTGGAGGCCGAGCGCGTCATCCGCCGCGCCCGCGAGACCGCGCTGCGCGAGCCAGGCGACCGGCCCGCGGGCGAGTGGGACGGCAACGTCTACCGGCCCAAGAGTTTCGACAAGCCGAAGAAGCCGCACTGAGCAGGGACCGAGGACAGCGCCTGCGTGCTGTCCGACGCCCTGCGAAGGACCGCGGCCTGCAAGCTGCGGGCATGAGCAGTGACCGAGGACCGCGACTGCGCGCGGTCCGACGCCCTGCGAAGGACCGCGGCATGCAAGCCGCGGGCATGATCGCCCCCCTACCGGCTGCGCCGTGCTGGAGCCACAGGCTCCGTCCTTCGGCAGGCACAAACAGTCCGCAGGACTGTTTGTGTCCGGCCTCAGCCCCCTCACGGGGGCACTCCCGGCGGCCCGGCGGAGCCGGTCCGCAGAAGTCGCTGGATGAGCGCCGGCTGCTGCGCAGCGGCTGGTCAGTCGGCTGATTGCTGCAAACGCCACATCTCCGCATAGCGCCCGTTCTTCACCAGCAGCTCGTCGTGCCGGCCGCGCTCGATGATGCGGCCCTGCTCCAGCACCAGGATCTCGTGGGCGTCGACCACGGTCGACAGCCGGTGCGCGATGACCAGCACCGTCTTGTTCTGGCCGACCGACTCCAGCTCGGCCTGAATGGCGCGCTCGTTGGTCGAGTCCAGCGCCGAGGTGGCCTCGTCGAAGATCAGCAGCGGCGGGTTCTTCAGCAGCGTGCGAGCGATCGCCACACGCTGCTTCTCGCCGCCCGACAGCTTCAGGCCGCGTTCGCCAACCACCGTGTCGTAGCCCGCCGGTGTGGCCGCGATGAAGGCGTGGATATGGGCCGCGCGCGCCGCGGCCTCGACCTCGGCCTGGCCCGCCCCCGGGCGGCCGTAGGCGATGTTGTAGGCGACCGTGTCGTTGAACAGCACCGTGTCCTGCGGCACGATGCCGATGGACCGGCGCAGGCTGGCCTGCGTCACCTGGCGGATGTCCTGACCGTCGATGCGGATGGCGCCCGAGTCGATGTCGTAGAAGCGGTAGAGCAGCCGCGCCAGCGTGCTCTTGCCCGAGCCGCTCGGGCCCACCACCGCCACCTTCCTGCCGGCCGGGATCTCGAAGCTCACGCCGTGCAGGATGGGCCGCGCCGGGTCGTAGGCGAAGTGCACGTTGTCGAACACGACCTGCGCTCCGCGCACCTGCAGCTCGGCCGCGCCGGGCGCATCGGCCACCTCGCGCTCGCGGTCCAGCAGGCGGAACATCTTCTCGATGTCGGTCAGGCTCTGCTTGATCTCGCGGTAGATCACGCCGAGGAAGTTCAGCGGGATGTAGAGCTGGATCATGAAGGCGTTGACCATCACCAGGTCGCCCAGGCTCATGCGCCCGTCCACCACGCCCTGCGTGGCCCGCCACAGCATCAGCACCAGCGCGCTGGCAATGATGAGCTGCTGGCCGGTGTTGAGCATCGACAGCGTCGTCTGGCTCTTGAGCTGGGCACGGCGCAGCTTCTCCAGGCTCTCGTCGTAGCGCCGCGCCTCGAAGTCCTCGTTGTTGAAGTACTTGACCGTCTCGTAGTTCAGCAGCGAGTCGATGGCCTTGCTGTGGGCCACGGAGTCCAGCTCGTTGAGCGTGCGGCGGAACTTGGTGCGCCACTCGGTGACGACGACCGTGAAGCCGATGTAGACCACCAGCGCCGCCACCGTGATGCCCGCGAACCAGGCGTCGAACTTCACCCCCAGCAGAGTCAGCACGAGCACGACCTCGATCAGCGTCGGCACGATGCTGTAGAGCGAGTAGCTGATCAGCGAATGCACCGCCCGCGTGCCGCGCTCGATGTCGCGCGTCATGCCGCCGGTCTGGCGCTCCAGGTGGAAGCGCAGCGACAGGTCGTGCAGGTGGCGGAACACCTGCAGCGAGATGCTGCGCGCCGTGCCCTCCGTGGCCTTGGCGAAGATCAGCTCGCGCAGCTCGGTGAACAGCGAGGTCGACAGCCGCAGGCCGCCGTAGGCCAGCAGCAGGCCCAGCGGCACCACCAGCAGGGCCTGGGGCTGCCCGGGTTTGAGGTCCAGCGCATCGATCAGATGCTTGAGCAGCAGGGGCACGCCGACATTGCTGAGCTTGGCGCCCACCATGAAGGCCAGGGCCAGGCCCACCCGCCAGCGGTAGCGCCACAGATAGGGCAGCAGGCGGCCGACGGTGCCCCAGTCGCCGCGCGGGGGGGCGGCACCGTTGGCGGGAAGCGGCAGGCTATGAGATCGCATGCACCGATTGTCAGCGGCTTGGCTGTCCCTCGTCGGCGATGCGTCGCTTGATGCAGCGCAAACGCGCTGTTGCTGCGGCATCCGAAGATCAGACCTGATCCTCGCCGGCCGGCAGGATCAGCCGGGACGGCAAGTCCTGGACGGTTCCCCTAACGTACTTCACAGGAGGAATGCATGCGCCAGAACCTGCCCGTCACGCAGAAGGACTTCAGCTTTCCTGCGGACCAGACGCTGATCTCGATCACCGACCTGAAGGGCCGAATCACTTACTGCAACAGCAACTTCACCGCCGTCAGCGGCTATGCGGAGGCCGAGCTGCTCGGGCAGCCGCACAACCTGGTACGCCACCCCGACATGCCCGAGGAGGCCTTCCGCGACATGTGGGCCACGATCGAATCGGGCCTGCCCTGGACAGCCCTGGTGAAAAACCGCCGCAAGAACGGCGACCACTACTGGGTGCGCGCCAATGCGACCCCGGTGCGCGATGGGGATCGCACGGTCGGCTATCTGTCGGTGCGCACCCGACCCACTGATGCGGAGATCCGCCAGTTCGATGCCCTCTATGCCCGCATGCGCGAAGAAGCCGCCGCCGGGCGGCTGCGCCATGTGCTGCACCGTGGCCAGGTGAAGCGGGCCGACCTGGCCGGCCGTGTGCTGCAGTTCTTCAAGCCGGAGCTGCGCGGCCGCATCGCCGGCTGGGCCGCGCTGGCGGCAGCCGCTCCACTGCTGGCCGCCTGGCTGGGCGAGCCGGGCTGGGCGCAGTTGATCGCCGCCGGCGCGGGCGTCGGCCTGGCCAGCCTGGGCCTCATCCGCATCATGCTGCGGCCCCTGCGCGAGGTGGTGGAAACCGCCAACCTGATGGCCGGCGGCGATCTCACCGAGCAGGTGGCCGTGCGCGGCCAGGGCGAGGTGCGCGAGCTCCAGCTGGCGCTGGCCCAGCTGGCGGTGTCGGTGCGCACGGTGGTGCGCGATGTGCGCGACGAGGTCGCCCATTTGATGAATGCCTCGCATGAGATCTCGTCCGGCAACCAGGACCTGTCGTCGCGCACCGAGTCCCAGGCCAGCAGCCTGGAGCAATCGGCCGCGGCCATGGACCAGATCGGCGGCACCGTGCGCCAGACCTCCGACCTCGCCAGCGAAGGCGCCCAGCTCGCCCAGGGCACCGGCGACGTGGCGCGCCGCAGCCAGGAGTCGGTGCACCAGGTCTACGACACCATGCAGGAGATCGCCGACTCGTCGCGGCGCATCGGCGACATCATCCAGGTCATCGAGGGCGTGGCCTTCCAGACCAACATCCTCGCGCTGAACGCGGCTGTCGAGGCGGCCCGCGCCGGCGAACAGGGCCGGGGCTTCGCGGTGGTGGCGTCCGAGGTGCGGGCACTCGCCCAGCGCACCGGGGCGGCCGCCAAGGAGGTTCGGACCCTGATCGAGGAATCGCGCGAACGCGTGGAAACCGGCGGCCAGCGCGCCGACGAGGCGAAGCGCCGCATGGACGAGGTGATGCAAGCGGTGACCCGGGTCAGCGGCGTGCTGGAGGAGATCAACAGCGCCGCCCGCGAGCAGTCCATCGGCGTCGGCCAGGTCGGCGAGGCGGTGCAGCATCTGGACGGCCTCACGCAACAGAATGCCGCGATGGTGGAGGAGCTCGCTGCCTCGGCCAGCGCCCTGAACGACCAGGTCGGCCGCGTGCACAGCGCGATTCGCGTGTTCCGGCTGATGCCGCAGGACAAAAGCCTGGCTCAGGTCAGTGCGGTGGATCTGCGCAAGCAGCAACGCGCGGTGAACGCCGCAGAGCCCCTGCCCGCGTCAGCGCCCACGGCGCGCCCCGCCGCTCGGGCAGCCGCCCGGCCGGTGGCCTCCCAACCGCTGCCGACCCCGGCCGCCCCCGCGCGGGTGGCGGCACTGGCCACCGAAGCGGACGGCGACTGGCAACGTTTCTGATCCAGCACGCGCCGGCCGGGTGGCTCGAACAGCGGCCGGCGCGGCACCACAAGCCGCCGCAGCGACGACAATCGCCTGTCCTTTGCGGTGCACACCATGAACGATCAGATCAAACCCGCCCCGGCCATCGATGAAGGACGCCAGCTCGTGCTCCGCGTGATGCCGATGCCGGCCGACGCCAATGCCAACGGCGACATCTTCGGCGGCTGGATCATGGCCCAGGTGGACATTGCCGGTTCCATCCTGCCGGCGCGCATCTCGCGCGGGCGTGTCACGACCGTGGCGGTCAACGAGTTCATCTTCAAGCAGCCGGTTTCGGTCGGCGACCTGCTGAGCTTCTACGCCACGGTGACCCGCGTCGGCCGCACGTCGGTGACGGTGCATGTCGAGGTGATGGCCGAGCGCGACCCCGAGAACCTGCATGTGGTCAAGGTGACCGAAGCCAACCTGACCTATGTGGCCATCGACCTCGCGGGCAAGCCCAGGCCGATCACGACCTGAGCGGCGAGCGCCTCGGCCCACAGCGCATAGCCGCGCGGGCCGGGGTGGAAACCATCGGCCGCCATCAGCGCGGCGGCATCGCGTTGCAGGGCCGCGGGCAACTGCAGCACATGGCGTGCGGGCTCGCCGCTGACCTGGGCCGTCAAGGCCGCATTGAAGCGTGCCGCCTGGCGGCCAAAGAACCAGCGCAGCGGCTGCGGCAGCACCGGGAAATGCTGCATCGGCGGCGCGGCACAGTGGATGCTGAGTCGCACGCCGGCCCGCTCGCGCGCCAGCCCGTCGATGCCTTGCAGCGCGGCCAGCGCGCGGGCCGGCGGCACCTGGTCCACCACATCGTTGACACCCAGCGCCGTGACCAGCACATCGGCTGGTTCCAACTCGGTCGAATCGAGCGCAGCCAGCGCCTGCTCGCTGCGGTGGCCGCTTCTCGCCACCAGTTGCCAGCCCACCGACTGGCCGGTCAGCCGGGCCAGCGCTTCACTGAGCCGACCCGCGAGCGCCTCCTGCTGGTGGGCAGCGCCAACGCCTGCGGCCGAAGAGTCTCCGACGATAAGCACGCGCAGCGCGCCGCCCGGCTGCGCACGCGGCCCGGCCGCCTCGGGCAGGCGGAGCGCGGTGGCGCGCACGCGCCGGCCCTGCCACAGCAGCACCGGCCCGAGCAGGAGTTTGGCGATCACTCGAACTTGGAGAAGTCGGGCGCGCGCTTCTGGAAGAAGGCCTGGAAGGCTTCCATCGCCTCGGGGCTGCGCAGCCGCGCGCCGAAGATCTCGCCCTCGCGGGCAATGGCCTCCTGCACGGTCGGCCGCTGCGGATCGCGGATCAGCTTCTTGCTGTCGCGCACCGCGCCGGGCGCCAGGTGGTTGAAGCGCTCGGCGATGCGGCGGGCGTGGTTGAGCACCTCGCTGCCCGGCAGCACCGCGTTGGCGATGCCGCACTCCACCGCCTGCGCGCCGGTGAAGGGGTCGCCCAGCAGCAGCTTCTCGGCGGCGCGGCGGTTGCCCATCAGCTGGGGCACGACCAAGCTGGACGCGAACTCGGGCACCAGGCCCAGGCCGACGAAGGGCATGGCCAGGCGGGCCTCGTCGGCCACGTAGACGAGGTCGCAATGCAGCAGCAGCGTCGTGCCGATGCCGATGGCCGCGCCGGTGACCGCGGCCACCACGGGCTTGCCGCAGCCCACCAGGGCCTGCATGAACTGGAACACCGGCGCATCGGCCCCGCGCGGCGGCGCGGCCATGAAGTCTTCGAGGTCGTTACCCGAGGTGAAGATGCCCGGCTGGCCGGTGATGAGCACGGCGCGCACGGCCTTGTCCTCGTCCGCGGCGCGCAGCGCATCGGCCATGGCCTGGTACATGGCCTGGGTGATGGCGTTCTTCTTCTCGGGGCGGGCGATTTCGATCGTCGCGACGCCGTTGACGGTGTAGGTCTTGATGGTCATGAAAGTCTCCTGCTCAGGCCACCGCTGTCTTGGCGTGGAACTGGGTCCAGTGGTTGGCCAGGTGCATCAGATGGGCCCGCTCGTATTGCGGCTTGGTCAGCTCACCGTAGGCGAAATGAGGCCGCAGCGTAGCGTTGAATTGGGCGAAGGCGTCCATCGCCGCGAGCAGCCGGTCGACCGAGGCCTTCAGTGCCTGCGACGCATCGAGCGCCGGGGCGCCCGGAATGGGCTCGTCCAGGCTGTGGCTCATCGCGCCGCGCGCATTGAAGACGCCGAAGGCCGCCGCGCCCAGCGTGGCGCGGAACCAGGCGCCCTTCAGCACCGGGAAGCCCTGCATCGAGAACTCGATGCTCTGGGCCAGATGCTGCAGCACCTGGCTGAGGTTCCAGGGGTTGCTGGCCACGACCTTCTCGGCCAGCAGCAGGTCCTGCACCGCCTGCCGCGCCTGGGGCCAACCGGCGAAGGTCTGCAGCTGGCCGGTGCAGCCGGCAAGCGGTGCCGCCGCGAGCAACACGGTGGAGTGTTGAAGAAGCCTGCGTCGGTTCATGATGGACCACCCCTTGTGTGGGCACTCGTCGTCGGATGCTGCCGTCTCCAGCAGCCCTCGCGGAACTGGCTTTGCCAGGCCGCTGAGGGCGCCCCCTTGAGGGGGCCGGCGAAGCCGGTAGGGGGTGGGTCAGATTCTTTCGAAGATGCCTGCGGCGCCTTGGCCGGCACCGACGCACATCGTCACCATGCCGTACTTGCCGCCGGTGCGGCGCAGGCCGTGGATGACCGACGCGGCGCGGATGGCGCCGGTGGCGCCCAGCGGGTGACCCAGCGCGATGGCGCCGCCGTTGGGGTTGACCTTGGCGCGGTCGAGCTCGATGCCCTTGCTGTCCAGGTCGTTCAGCACGGCCAGGCTCTGGGCGGCGAAGGCTTCGTTCAGTTCGACCCAGTCCAGGTCCTTGGCGCTGATGCCGGCGGCCTTGAGCGCGGCCGGGATGGCCTCGATCGGGCCGATGCCCATGATCTCGGGCGGCACGCCACGCACGGCGAAGGACACGAAGCGGGCCAGCGGCGTCAGGTTGTAGCG
>RXJV01000106.1 GCA_003963075.1 Burkholderiales bacterium | reverse complement strand
GGCCCGAGCAACAAGGACTGGCGCGGCGGCCGCGGCATCCTGGAGAACATCATCCCCAGCAGTACCGGCGCGGCCAAGGCCGTCGGCAAGGTCATCCCCGAGCTGAACAAGAAGCTGACCGGCATGGCCTTCCGCGTGCCGACCAGCGATGTGTCGGTCGTCGACCTGACCGTCGAGCTGAACAGCGAAGCCAGCTACGCCGACATCTGCGCCGAGTTCAAGGCCCAGAGCCAGGGCGCGCTCAAGGGCGTGCTGGGCTACACCGAGGACAAGGTCGTCGCGACCGATTTCCGTGGCGACCCGCGCACCTCGATCTTCGACGCCGAAGCCGGCATCGCGCTGGATGGCACCTTCGTCAAGCTGGTGTCCTGGTACGACAACGAATGGGGCTACTCGAACAAGGTGCTCGAAATGGTGCGCGTCGTCCACGGCTGACCGCCCGCCTCGCGCGATCGACGAAGGCCCCGCGGGGCCTTCTCTTGTTCTGCAGCTTGACATTTGTTGACGCCGCCAAGGCAGGGCGGCCCCTAAACTGTCGGGCCTTCTCGCCCGAGCCGTCGTCATGCTGTTGCTGCGCCCCCTCCTCCTTGCTGCCGCGCTCGCGGCCCCGTTTGCGGCACCGGCTCAGACGGTCGACACCGAGGCCCGGGTCATCGTGCGCTTCAAGCCCGCGGCGGACAGCGTGCGCGCCAAGGCCCTGGCGCTGCGGGCCACGCATGCGGAGGCGCGCGAGGTGGCCCAGACCCGTGCCACGGCCCTCGGCCAGCGTACCGGCCACCGGCTTGCCGCCGGCTTGAGCCTGGACGAGCGCACCCATGTCGTGATCGCCCGCGGCCTGAGCAGCGACCAGCTCGCCCGGCGCCTGGCCGCCGACCCCGAGGTGGAACTGGTGGCGGTCGACCAATTGCGCAAGCACACGGCGCTGCCGAATGACCCGCTGTTTGGCGGCGCGACGCCCGCACCCACGGCCTACATCGGCCAGTTCTACGATTCGGGGGACTCGTCGACGAATCCGCCGACGCCCCCAATGCTGCGTGACACCTACAGCCGCACCATCGATCAGTGGTATCTGAAGGCGCCGAGCACGGTGACCAGCGGAGGCAGTGCCACCGGTGAGGTGGTGTCCAGCGTCAATGCGCCGGCCGCGTGGGACCTGACCACCGGGTCGCCCAATGTGGTGGTCGCCGTGATCGACACCGGCGTTCGGCGCGACCATCCGGACTTCAAAAACGCCGACGGCAGCAGCCAGTTCCTCAGTGGCTATGACTTCATCGGTTCGCAGCCCACCTCGTCGGGCAGCATTGCGACGGCCATCGCCAACCGCCCGGCCGGCGCCGACCTGACCCAGGCCCTTGACTTCGGCGACTCGGTCACCGAGGCCGACATCGACAGTGGCGCGCTGGGCAGCGGCTGCACCTCGGCCGACCTCAGCAACAGCTCCTGGCATGGCACGCGCGTCTCGGGCCTGATCGCGGCCAGCAGCAACAACGGCCGCGGAATGAGTGGTGTGGGCTGGGGCCTCAAGATCCTGCCGCTGCGCGTGCTGGGCAAGTGCGGCGGCTATGACAGCGACATCATCGCGGCGATGAAATGGGCGGCCGGCATCGCCATTCCGGGGGTGCCGGCGAACGCCAACAAGGCCAAGGTGTTGAACATGAGCCTGGGCGGCAGCGGTAGTTGCGCCAAAAGTACCCCAGCTAAAGCTAACGACATTGGCGACCTATACCAAGGCGCGATTGAGCAGGTCAATGCGGCCGGTTCCATCATCGTCGTCGCGGCCGGCAATTCCAAGGGCCAGGCGGTCGGCCTGCCGGGCAACTGCCCGGGCGTCATCACGGTGGCGGCGCTGCGCCATGTCGGCACCAAGGTCGGCTTCTCCAGCCTTGGCCCCGAGGTCGCGATCGCGGCACCGGGCGGCAACTGCGTGAACCTGGCGACCGGCTACCCCTGCCTGTACCCGATGGTCAGCACGACCAACAGCGGCAAAACCGCGCCGGTGCTCAACGACGAGGCCTACACCGGGGGCAGTGCTTCCGTTGGCACCAGCTTCTCGGCGCCCATCGTCAGCGGCATCGTCGGCCTGATGGCCTCGGTGCGGCCCGGCCTGACCTCGGCCGAGGCGACGCAGATCCTCAAGCTCACGGCTCGCCCCTTCCCGAGCAGCGGCGGCGGCAGCGCCAAGGCCCCGAATCCACCGTTGTGCACGGCCCCGAGCACGGCGCCCCAGGACGAGTGCTACTGCACCACCAGCACCTGCGGCGCCGGCATGGTGGATGCATTTGCCGCCGTCAAGGCCGCGCAGGCGCTGACCGGCGCGACGGTGGCCATCACGCAGTCGCCCGCCAGCGGCCTGCAGGCCGGCCAGACGCTGACGCTGACGGCCGCGGCCTCGGGCCTGGCCAGCGGGCGCAGCGTTGCATCCACGGCCTGGGTGCTGGTCGACGGCGGCGGCATTGCCAGCGCGTTTGCGTCGGGCGCCAGCACCGCGACGGCCACCATCACGCCGTCGGCGGCCGGCAGCTTCACGGTGCGGGCCGACGTCACCGACAACCTCGGCCTCGTCTACAGCCAGACCGCCACGATCGCCGTCGCCGCCGCGCCGTCACCCACGCCCGCGCCGGCCCCGACACCGTCGGGCGGCGGCGGCGGCGGTGCTGCCAGCGCGGGCTGGCTGGCGGCCCTGCTGCTGGCGTCGCTGGCGCTCAGGCGCGCGGCGCGGGCCTGAAAAAGTCAGCCGGCCGTCGACGCCGCGCTGGCGGCGCCGGCGGGCGCACTGCAGGCCTTGAACCCGGCGGCCAGGGCGGGATCGGTGCTCGCCTTGAGCCGCGCGGCCAGCAGGCCGTCGGCTTGCGGCAGCACCAGGCTGTGGCGGCTCCGGGGCGGCGTCAGCGCCAGCACCCGCAGGCCCTTGAGGCCGCGCTTGTCCAGCGCCGCCATCTCGGCGCCGGCCTGCTCCGCGCTGGCATGGCGGCTCAGCACAAAGGCCGGCTGCTCAGCGGGCAGGCCGTCCAGTGGTTCGAAGGGCAGGCGCAGCTGCTTGTAGGTGGCTTCCTTGCGGGCGCGGAAATCCGGGTCGCTGAGCTTGATGGTCGCCACCACCCAGACACCGGGCAGCTCGGTGCTGCGCACCTGGATCTCGGCTGTGCCGACGCCCTTCAGCGCGGCCTGCGCAGCGGCCAGCGCGGCATCGCCGTCCAGCGGGCCCAGCTCCAGGCAGCTGGTCTGCGTCAGGGCGGCCACCGCGCTGGCGGCCAGGGGCTGGATGCGCTCGGGATGCTGCTGCGCCGCCAGGCGCTGCGGCTCGCGGCCGGCCTCGGCCGGCAGGCCGGTGACCGCGTCCAGCCAGCCCCGCGACCAGGTGAAGAACAGCAGATTGGCCGCCAGCAGCAGCACCACCACGACGCGCATCAGGGGCTCCCTTTCTGAAGTCGCAGGCTGAGCTCGCCCGCGCTGATCGTCTGCATGCCCGCCGCCGTGTCGAGCAGCAGTTCTCCGCGCGCCGTCACGCCGCGCGCGATGCCCACGCTGTCGCCCACCTGCACGGCCTGGCCCTGGGCCAGGTCGCGGCGCGCAAAGGCCGGCTGCCAGGGGGCAAAGCCCAGGGTCTCGAAATCGGCGAGCAGGCCGCGCAGCGCGGGTGCCAGGCGGTCGAGCGTGGCCGCCGCCGTGGCCTGCGGATCGAGGGTCTGCAGCGCCGCATGGCCGCTGGCATAGGCGCTGAGGTCGGCGCCAGAGGGCAGCGCGGCGAGGTTGAGGCCGACGCCGATCACGACGCCGCGGCGCTGCGCCGGCAGCGCCAGGGTCTCGATCAGGATGCCGCCGAGCTTGGCGCCGTCCAGGAACAGGTCGTTGGGCCACTTCAGCCGGATGCGATCGCCCGCGGCGTCCAGCGTGTCGGCGATGCTGCAGCCGACGGCCAGCGACAGGCCGGACAGGTCCACCGCGGACGGCAGTGGCAGCGCGAGCGAGAAGGTCAGCGCCGCGTCATCGCTCTGCCAGGCCCGGCCCAGCCGGCCGCGGCCGGCGGTCTGGCGGCCGGCCGACAGCAGCAGCGCTGCGCCGCCGTCGCGCAGATGCCGCAGCGCCTCGGTGTTGGTGGAGCCGCACTCGGCGAGGTGGCGCCGCTCCATCGCGTCAGCGGCCTGCGCGGCGGGTTTTGGGCGCGAGCATGGTGCCGCGGCAGGTCGCCGCGCCGCACCAGCAGGCGAACTGCTTCTTGACCTTGGCGGTGTGGCGCTCGTCCAGCACCAGGCCGTAGTCGTAGAACAGCTCCTCGCCGGGCTCCAGGTCGCGCAGGGCCTTGATGAAGACGCGGCCGTCGACCTCGTCGGCCTCGCAGTTGGGCTCGCAGGCATGGTTGATCCAGCGTGCATCGTTGCCGCCGTAGAGGGCGTCGATCACCAGGCCGCCGTCGAGGTGGAAGTAGAAGGTGTGGTTGGGCTGCTCGGGGTCGTGGGGATGGCGGCGCACCGCCTCGTCCCAGCTGATGCGCTCGCCGGTGTACTCGATGATCTTGGCGCCGGCGGGAATCGGCGCCACCGCATAGACGCCACGGCCGTGCACGCCGGAGTCACGGACTTCGATCTTGCGGCGTGGGGTTTTAGCGGTCATCGGCCCTGTGGTACGGTGATTTCATGGGTGCGCGCGTGCGTGGGCGTGCGCGCGAGGCCCGGATTGTAGGCAGGGGATATCGAGTCTCCTGCCGGACGGAAGACCGAAGAGACACGACCCGATGAGCAAGACCCTGATCATTGCCGAGAAGCCCAGCGTGGCGCAGGACATCGTCCGCGCGCTGACCCCCGTGGCGGGCAAGTTCGACAAGCATGACGACCACTTCGAGAACGAGCACTACGTCGTCAGCTCGGCCGTGGGCCATCTGGTGGAGATCGCCGCGCCCGAGGAGTTCGACGTCAAGCGTGGCAAGTGGAGCTTCGCCCATCTGCCGGTGATCCCGCCGCACTTCGACCTCAACCCGATCGACAAGAACAAGGGCCGGTTGAACGCCCTCGTCAAGCTGATCCGCCGCAAGGACGTCACGGCCCTGATCAACGCCTGCGACGCGGGCCGCGAGGGCGAACTGATCTTCCGCCTGATCGAGCAGTACGCGCAGCCGGCGAAGGGGCCGCTGAACAAGCCGATCCAGCGGCTGTGGCTGCAATCGATGACGCCGGCCGCCATCCGCGAGGGCTTCGAGAAGCTGCGCAGCGACGAGCAGATGCTGCCGCTGGCCGACGCCGCGCGCTGCCGCTCCGAGGCCGATTGGCTGGTGGGCATCAATGGCACGCGCGCGATGACGGCCTTCAACTCGCGCGACGGCGGCTTCTTCCTGACCACGGTCGGCCGGGTGCAGACGCCGACGCTGTCCATCGTCGTGGAGCGCGAGGAGAAGATCCGCAAGCACGTCGCCCGCGACTACTGGGAGCTGCGCGCCAACTTCGATGCACAGGCCGGCCAGTACGAAGGCAAGTGGTTCGACCCGGCCTGGAAGAAGAACGACGATGCCGAGCGCCGCGCCGATCGGCTGTGGAACCAGGCCGAGGCCGACGAGATCGCCAAGGCCGTGCTCGGCAAGCCCGCCAACGTCACCGAGGAAAGCAAGCCCAGCACGACCAGCTGCGGCGCGCTCTACGACCTGACCACGCTGCAGCGCGAGGCCAACTCGCGCTTCGGCTTCTCGGCCAAGACGACGCTGTCCATCGCCCAGGCGCTGTACGAAAAGCACAAGGTGCTGACCTACCCGCGGACGGACTCGCGCTTCCTGCCCGAGGACTACCTGGCCGTGGCCAAGCAGACCGCCGAGATGATCGCCGGCGAGGACCTGCCCGGCCCGCTGCAGGCGCTGGCCGCCCACGCCCGCGTGGCGCTGAACCAGGGCTACATCAAGCCCACCAAGAAGGTGTTCGACAACAGCAAGGTGTCGGACCACTTCGCCATCATCCCGACGCTGCAGGCGCCCAAGGCGCTGACCGAGGTCGAGGCCAAGCTCTACGACCTGGTCGTCAAGCGCTTCCTGGCGGTGTTCTTCCCGCCGGCCGAATTCCTGGTCACGACCCGCATCAGCAAGGTGGAGGCCGCCGGCAAATCGCACCACTTCCAGACCAACGGCAAGGTGCTGGTCAAGCCGGGCTGGCTGGCCGTCTACGGCAAGGATGTGGACGACGAGGACGCCAACCTCGTGCCGGTGCAGCCGGGCGAGGTGGTGCGCACCGAGAGCGTGGATGTGAAGGCCCTGCAGACCAAGCCACCGGCGCGCTACACCGAAGCCACGCTGCTGTCCGCGATGGAAGGCGCCGGCAAGCTGATCGATGACGACGAGCTGCGCGAGGCCATGGCCGAGAAGGGCCTGGGCACGCCGGCCACGCGGGCGGCCACCATCGAAGGCCTGATCAGCGAAAAGTACATGCTGCGCGAGGGCCGCGAGCTGATCCCGACCGCCAAGGCCTTCCAGCTGATGACGCTGCTGCGCGGCCTGGAGGTCGAGGACCTGACCAGGCCCGAGCTGACCGGCGACTGGGAGTCCAAGCTCGCAGCGATGGAGAAGGGCAAGCTCAAGCGCGAGCAGTTCATGGCCGAGATCGCGGCCATGACCGAGAAGATGGTCGCCAAGGCCAAGGGCTATGACCGCGACACCATCCCCGGCGACTACGCGACCCTCAAGACGCCCTGCCCGAAGTGCGGCGGCGTGGTGAAGGAGAACTACCGCCGCTTCACCTGCACTGGAAAATCCGGCGAGGGCAGCGACGCCTGCGGCTTCAGCATCGGCAAGATCCCGGGCGGCCGCAGCTTCGAGCTGGCCGAGGTGGAGCAGTTCCTGAGCGCCAAGAAGATCGGCCCGCTGGAAGGCTTCCGCTCCAAGGCCGGCTGGCCCTTCACGGCCGAACTGGCCCTGGTGTTCGATGCCGAGATCGACAACTGGAAGCTGGAGTTCGATTTCGGCGAGGACGCCAAGAAGGCCGAGAACGATGGCGAGCCGGTCGACTTTTCCGGCCAGCAGAGCCTGGGCGCCTGTCCCAAGTGCCAGGGCCATGTCTACGAGCACGGCGCCAACTATGTCTGCGAGCACGCGGTGGGCGAGAAGCTCACCTGCGACTTCAAGACCGGCAAGGTCATCCTGACCCAGCCCATCGAGCCGGCCCAGGTGCACAAGCTGCTGACCGAGGGCAAGACCGACCTGCTGGAGAACTTCGTCTCCAACAAGACGCGCCGCAAGTTCAAGGCCTTCCTGGCCTATGACGGCAAGGAAGGCAAGGTCGTGTTCGAGTTCGAGCCCCGGCCTGGCAAGCCTGCGGGCAAGGTGGCAGGCAAAACCGCAGGCAAGGCGGCAGCCAAGGCGGCGCCGGCCAAGAAGGTGGCCCGCAAGTCGGCAGCCAAGGCCTGAGCAACCGTCTTGAAAGTCAAGCTTGGTGCAGCGACTGATCCCAACTCGACCCGTTCTTGGCGATGGCGTTGAGCATGGTCAGCAGCTTGCGC
>RXJV01000031.1 GCA_003963075.1 Burkholderiales bacterium | reverse complement strand
CCCGCAAATCCTGCAGGAAGCTGCCGAGCGGCGCCACGGCCGGGGGCAGCGGCAGGTCGAGCGCCGTCGCCCCGTCGCTCAGACTCAAGGCCACCAGCCGGGGTTGCCGGGCCCCGTGGTCGCCGTGGTCGATCACCCACAGCCGCTGCTGGCGGTCGATCGTCAGGCCCAGGGGCGTCTGCCAGCGGGCCTGGTCCGCCTCGCTCGGAAAGGGCTGGGCGCGCCCGTCCTTCCACTCCAGCAACTTGATGCGCTCCGGCCGGCTCTCCGGGTGGACCGTGAAAAACAGCCGCCCGGTGTCGCTGACCGCGATGTTGCCGATCGGCTCGGGGTACTGGGCGGCCACCTGCAGGGCCGATTCCGGCAGCACCGGCGCGGTGTTCAGGTCGGCATAGGGCTCGCCGCCGCCATGCCGCACGCCCAGCGTGACCACCAGGGCCCCCACCAGCGCCCCGGCCGCCAGCAGGCCGTACCGCCACCCCCGCTTCATGCCGCCACCCCGACCGGGCGCGACAGGAACGCCACCAGCCGCGTGACCACGCGCCGCGGCGTGAAGCGCACCGACTGCGCCATCAGGCAGTTCAACCAGCCCGGGATGGCCACGGTGCGCCCGCGCATCAGCGCCTGCACGCCGTACCGCGCCACCGACTGCGCGCTCGGCAGGCGCTTGTTCCTGACCAGGGCCGACTGCTGCATGGCCGCCCGGTCCTGGAAGCCGCTGGCCGTCGGGCCGGGGCACAGCGCGGTCACGCTGACGCCGGTGCCGCGCAGTTCCTCCGCCAACGCTTCGCTGTAGCTCAGCACATAGGCCTTGCTGGCGTAGTACACCGCCATGTAGGGCCCCGGCTGGAACGCCGCCGTGCTGGCGACATTCAGGATGCGCCCCCGGCCGCGGGCCAGCATGCCCGGCAGCAGCTGCTTGGTCAGCCGGGTCAGCGCGGTGATGTTGAGGTCGATGAGCTGCTGTTCGTCGGCCAGGTCGGTGTCGGCGTGCTTGCCGAACAGGCCGAAGCCGGCGTTGTTCACCAGCACCTCCGGGTGGAGGCCGAGGGCAGCGAGCCGAGCGGTCAGGGTGTCGGGATCGGCCGCCAGGTCGAGCGCGATCACGGTGACCGTGGCGCCCTGGCGGCGCAGGCGCTCCGCCAGCGACTGCAAGGCGGACTCGCGGCGGGCGACCAGCACCAGGTCGTGCCCTTGGGCGGCCAGTTCCTCGGACAGATGCAGGCCGATGCCGCTGCTGGCGCCGGTGACCAGGGCGAGGGGACGGTGGGAGGCAGGTTTAGCGTTCATTGGTTCAATCTTATCGACGGTTGGAACAAAAAAAGAGGCGCGCGGGTCGGCCCCGGCGCCACAGGGGGTCAGGCGCAGCTCTTGACCTCGGCGACGAAGCGCTCCAGCAGCGCAATCGCCGCGTCGGCCGTGAGGAAGTGGTAGTTCTCGGTGCCCTGCTGGCGCACCTCCACCAGGCCAGCCTGGCGCAGGATCTTCAGGTGGTGCGAGATCGCCGGGCGCGACAGCGGCAGCTTCTCGGTCATCTGGGAGACATTGAGCTCGGCATGCTCGGTCAGCAGCAGCAGGATCTGTTGGCGAGGAATCTCCCCCAGCGCAAAGAACAGCGGCTTGCACTCGGCAAACGTCTTCGCCAGCTCGTCCTGTGCGGTGTCGGGAGCGGTATCCATGGGCTTATTGGTTTAAATGCTTGAACGCATTATGCACAAGCCAGCCCCGGCACGCAAGCCATCGCCGCCGCCCGCCGGCACAGCTCAGCCGCGCTGGAGCTGGCCTCGCCGCACGGCGCTCGGCCGGAACGCGGCCACCAGCGTGTCCATCAATCGTTCGGCCTTGGCGCTGTTGTCGCCGCCGTAGTTGCACACGTAGACGTCCAGCGTCACCGCGCCGAGTTCGGGCCAGGTGTGCACGGCCAGGTGGGATTCGGCCAGCAGCACGACGCCGGTGATGCCGCTCTGGCCATCGGCCGGGCCGAAGCGGTGCATAAGCTCCGCCACGCCGCAGAGCCCGGCAGCCTCGACGGCCGCGCGGCACAGCTCGCCCAACTGCACTGGGTCAGTCATCGGCGCCAGCCCGGGCTCCACGCCGCGCAGGTCGGCGGTCAGGTGCAGGCCCTGCACCGCTCAACCGCCAGTCACGGGCGGGAAGAAGGCCAGCTCGTCGCCCTCGGCCAGCACGACAGCTTCGGTGGCCATCTGCTGGTTGACGGCAGCGCGAACGGCACGAGCGCGTGCCAGGGCTTCGGCCTGCAGCGCGCCGCGGGCGATCAACGCGTCTCGCGCATCGGCCACGGTGCTGCCCGCGGGCAAGGTCAGTGTGCTGCCCTCGCCCAACTTCTCCCGCAGCGAGGCAAAAAAGCGCAGCTTCACGGTGATGGCGCTCACGCCAGCAGCTCCGAGAACGGAATGAAGCGCACCACATCGCCCTTGGCAAAGGCTTGGCCCGCCGGGTTGTCCAGAAGGCCGTCGGCCCAGAAGGCCGAGGTCAGCACGCCGCTGCTCTGGTTGCCGAACAGGGCCAGGCCGCTGGCCTCGTCCAGCCGTACGCGCAGGAACTCGCGGCGCTTGTCGGGCTTGGGCCAGTGGAAGCCGGCAGGGATCAGGTAACCCCGCGGTGCGAGGCGCGTGGCGCCCTGCAGCTTCAGCAAAAAGGGTCGCACCAGCACGAGGAAGGTTACGAGGCTGGACACCGGGTTGCCAGGTAGGCCGATGAAATGCGCGGCCCCCACCTTGCCGTAGGCGAAAGGCTTGCCGGGCTTGATGGCGATGGCCCAGAGGTCGAGTTGGCCTTCGGCCTGCACGGCGGGCTTGAGGTGGTCTTCCTCGCCGACCGACACGCCGCCGGAGGTGAGGATCACGTCGGCCTGCGCGGCGGCCTCGCGCAGCGCGGCGCGGGTGGCGTCGAGCCGGTCGGGCACGATGCCAAGGTCGATGACCTCGCAGCCCAGGCCTTCGAGCAAGGCCCGCAGCGTGAAGCGGTTGGAGTTGTAGATGGCGCCGGGCGGCAGGGGCTCGCCGGGCATCACGAGTTCATCGCCCGTGGAGAACAGCGCCACGCGCGGGCGGCGGGTCACGCTCAGTTCGGCAGCGCCGGCCGTCGCGGCCAGCCCGAGCGCGACGGCATCGAGCCGCGCGCCGGCGGGCAGCACGACGCTGCCGGTCTTCACGTCTTCGCCGCGCAGGCGCACATGCTGGCCGGGCTTGACGGGCTGGGTCACGCGCAGACGACCGTCCACCAGCTCGGTGTGCTCCTGCATGACGACGGTGTCAGCGCCCGGCGGCACCTGGGCGCCGGTGAAGATGCGGGCCGCCTCGCCCGCGGCCAGCGGCTGCGGCACGCTGCCGGCCGGGATGCGCTGGGTGACGGGCAGTTCAGCGCCCACGTCGGCCGCGCGCAGCGCATAGCCATCCATGGCCGAGTTGTCGGCTGGCGGCACGTCCACCGGCGAGATCAGGTCCGCCGCCAGCACGCGGCCACGGGCTGCGGCCGTGGGCAGGGTCTCGACATCGGAAAGCGGCTGAACTTGCGCGAGCAGCGTGGCCAGCGCGTCGTCCAGCGGGGTCAGGGCAGCTTTCATGCGCTCAAAGGAGGTCGCAAAGTTGTGGAGCTGCTCGCATGAGCGAACTGCAAACCAAGCGGCTGTCGTGGAACCGGCTTTGCCGGGCCACTGACAGCGCCCCCTTGAGGGGGCCGGCGAAGCCGGTACGGGGTGGGCCTAAACATGGGCGTGAATGTAGGCCTTCAAGGCGTCCACATCCGGCGCCATGACTTTCACGCGCTTGGGCAGTTGCTCGATGCCCTCCAGGCCCGCGGGCCGCGGCGGCTCGGTGCCCAGGGCTTCGACGATGGTGGCTGCGAACTTGGCGGGCAGCGCGGTTTCCAGCACCAGCATGGTCACGTCCGGGTCGCGCTGCTCCAGCGCCACCTTCAGGCCATCTGCGGTGTGCGGGTCGATGACCACGCCGTGCTCGGCATGGCAGCGGCGGATGGTCGCGATGCGGTCGGCATGCGTGCTGCGGCCGGAGGTGAAGCCGAAGCCGCGGATCGCGGCCTGCTCCTCGGCCCCGAGCACGAAGCAGCTGGCGCTGAAGTACTGCTTCACGCGGGCACCATCCTGGCCCAGCAGGTCGAAGATGAAGCGCTCGAAGTTGCTGGCCTTGGAGATGTCCATCGAGGGGCTGGAGGTCTCGTGCGTGTCGGCCGTGCCGCGCGGGCGGTAGGCGCCGGTGCGGAAGAACTCGTCGAGCACGTCGTTCTCGTTGGTGGCCACCACCAGCTTGGCGATCGGCAGGCCCATCTGCCGCGCGACGTGGCCGGCGCAGACATTGCCGAAATTCCCCGACGGCACGGTGAAGCTGACCTTCTGGTCGTTCGTCGTCGTGGCCTGGAAATAGCCGGCGAAGTAGTACACCACCTGGGCCAGCAGCCGCGCCCAGTTGATGGAGTTGACCGTGCCGATGTGGTGCTCGCGCTTGAAGGCCAGGTCGTTGGAGACGGCTTTGACGATGTCCTGGCAGTCGTCGAACACGCCCTCGATGGCGAGGTTGTGGATGTTGGCGTCTTGCAGGCTGAACATCTGCGCCTGCTGGAAGGGGCTCATGCGGCCATGGGGGCTGAGCATGAAGACCCGCACGCCCTGCTTGCCGCGCATCGCGTACTCGGCCGCGCTGCCGGTGTCACCGGACGTGGCGCCCAGGATGTTCAGCGTCTCGCCACGGCGGCCGAGTTCGTACTCGAACAGCGCGCCCAGCAGTTGCATCGCCATGTCCTTGAAGGCCAGGGTCGGGCCGTTGGACAAGCCTTGCAGCGCGATGTGCTCGCCCAGCCAGGTCAGTGGGGTGATGGCCTCGGTGCCAAACACCTCGGGCGTGTAGACCCGCCTCGTGATGGCCCGCAGGTCGTCGGCCGGGATGTCGTCGATGTACAGCGACAGGATCTCGAAAGCCAGGTCGGCGTAGGCCAGGCCGCGCCAGCGGGTCAGCGTGGCGTCATCGACCTTCGGGTAGGTCTTGGGCAGGTAGAGGCCGCCATCGGGCGCCAGGCCTTCGAGCAGGATGTCGGAGAAGCCGCGTTCGGTGTGGTCACCGCGGGTGGAGATGTACTTCATGGGGCGTCCGGATCAGGCCAGTTCTTCCTTGCGGATGCGCACGATGGGCGCCAGCACGGTGGACAGCGCCTGCATCTGGGCCAGGGCCTTGTTCATGCGGCCCTCGACGGTGTCGTGGGTCAGGATGATCAGATCGGTCTGTCGCTCGCCCTCGGCGGACTCGCGCTGCAGCACGGCATCGATGGAGATGTCGTGCTCGGCCAGGATGGTGGTGATGCGCGAGAGCACGCCCGGCTGGTCGGCCACGACGAGGCGCAGGTAGAACGCCGTCTGCACCTCGTCGATCGGCAGCACCGGCGTGTCGCTGATCGCGTCGGGCTGGAAGGCCAGGTGGGGCACGCGATGGTCGGGGTCTGCGGTGGCCAGGCGGGTCACGTCCACCAGGTCGGCCACGACGGCCGAGGCGGTGGGCTCAGCGCCTGCGCCCTTGCCGTAGTACAGCGTGGTGCCCACGGCATCGGCCTGCACGACGACGGCATTCATCGCGCCCTCGACGTTGGCGATGAGGCGGCTGGCGGGAATCAGCGTTGGGTGCACGCGCAATTCAATCCCGTTGTCCCGGCGGCGCGTGATGCCCAGCAGCTTGATGCGGTAGCCGAGCTGCTCGGCGTATTTGATGTCGGTCGCCTGCAGGCTGGAGATGCCCTCGACATGGGCCTTGTCGAACTGCACCGGAACGCCGAAGGCAATGGCGCTCATCAACGTCAGCTTGTGGGCCGCATCCACGCCCTCGATGTCGAAGGTGGGGTCGCTCTCGGCATAGCCCAGGCGCTGCGCCTCCTTCAGCACGGTGGCGAAGTCAAGGCCCTTGCCACGCATCTCCGACAGGATGAAGTTGGTGGTGCCGTTGATGATGCCGGCGATCCACTCGATGCGGTTGGCCGTCAGCCCCTCGCGCAGCGCCTTGATGATCGGGATGCCGCCGGCCACGGCCGCCTCGAAGGCCACGGTCACGCCCTTCGCGCGGGCGGCGGCAAAGATCTCGCTACCGTGCAGCGCCAGCAGCGCCTTGTTGGCGGTGACGACGTGCTTGCCGTTGGCGATGGCCTGCAGCACCAGCGTGCGCGCAGGCTCGATGCCGCCGATCAGCTCGACGACGATATCGATGTCCGGGTGGTTGACGACCTGCTGCGCGTCGCCGACGCAGGGCACGCCCTCTCCGACGATGGCCTGGTAGGCCAGGGCGCGCTCGGCGTTGCGGGCGGCCACCATCGCGATCGCGATGCCCCGGCCGGCGCGGCCGCGGATCTCGGCCTGGTTGCGCTGCAAGACGTGGAAGGTGCCGGCACCGACGGTACCGAGGCCGATCAGGCCGACTTGGATGGCTTTCATTGCAGGGCTCTCGGGAACAGGAAACTCAGACGGAGTGACGACGGCGGTAGCCGGCCAGGAATCGATCGATGCGGCCGATGGCCTCGCGCAGGTCATCGACATTGGGCAGGAAGACGAGGCGGAAGTGGTCGTGCTCGGGCCAGTTGAAGCCGGTGCCCTGCACGATCAGCACCTTCTCCTCGGCCAGCAGCTCGTAGGCGAACTGCTGGTCGTCAGCGATCGGGTAGACCTTGGGGTCCAGGCGCGGGAACATGTAGAGCGCCGCCTTCGGCTTGACGACGCTGACGCCCGGGATCTGCGTGAGCAGTTCGTAGGCCAGGTCGCGCTGGTGGCAGAGCCGGCCGGTCGGAGCGACGAGGTCCTTGATGCTCTGATAGCCGCCAAGTGCAGTCTGGATCGCCAGCTGGCCCGGGGTGTTCGAGCACAGGCGGAGCGAGGCCAGCATGTTCAGGCCCTCGATGTAGTCGCGGGCATGGCGCTTCTCGCCGCTGACCACCATCCAGCCGGCGCGGTAGCCGCAGCTGCGGTAGTTCTTGGACAGGCCGTTGAAGGTGATGACGAGCACATCGTCGGCCAGCGACGCCAGGGCGGTGTGGGTGTGGCCGTCGTACAGGGTCTTGTCGTAGATCTCGTCGGCGAACACGACCAGCTGGTGCCGGCGGGCGAGTTCGAGGAGGCCGAGCAGCAGGTCGTTGGGGTAGAGCGCGCCGGTCGGGTTGTTCGGGTTGCAGACCATGATGCCGCGGGTGCGCGGCGTGATCTTGGACTCGATGTCCGCGACGTCCGGCAGCCAGCCGGCGCCCTCGTCGCAGCGGTAGTGCACCGGGCGGCCGCCGGAGAGGCCGACGACGGCGGTGTAGAGCGGGAAGTCCGGCGCCGGGATCAGGATCTCGTCGCCATCGTTGACCAGGGCGTTGATCGCCATCTGGATCAGCTCGGACGCACCATTGCCGAGGTAGACATCGTCCACCGTCACGCCCTTGACGCCCTGCTGCTGCGTGTAGTGCACCACGGCCTTGCGCGGCGCGAACAGGCCCTTGCTGTCGGTGTAGCCGCCGGCGTCACCGAGGTTGCGGATCATGTCCTGCACGATCTCGTCCGGTGGCGTCAGGCCGAACACCGCCGTGTTGCCGATGTTCAGCTTGATGATCTTCTGGCCGTCTTCCTCCATCTGGCGGGCCTTGTCCAGCACGGGGCCACGGATGTCGTAGCTGACGCTGGCGAGCTTGCTGGACTTGGCGATGGGCTTCAAAACGGGGCTCCGGTGCAGCCTTGCTGCAGTGCAAAAGAGGGACGTCGGAGTTTAAGCAAGCCCCGGGCACGCGGCTTCCCGTTCTGAGGGACACTCGCGGCCGGCTTCCTGCCCCGTTTTCCGATGAAGTTCCAGCTTGACGAGCCGCAAGGCGGCAACAGCATTTCCCGCCATGACGCCCAGGGCGTCTGGGTCAACGGCCAGCCCCACACGGCCAGCGTGCTGGTGCCGTGGAAGGGCGCCGTCGTCGCCTGGCCGCCTTCGCGCTTCGAGGAACTGCAACCCGCGCATTTCGAAGCAATGCAAGGTCTGAATCCGGAGCTGGTGATCTTCGGCAGCGGCGCCAAACTGCGTTTCCCGGCCCCGGCGCTGCGGCGCGGCTTGGTCGAAGCCCGCATCGGTTTCGAGGTCATGGACCTCGCCGCCGCCTGCCGCACCTACAACGTGTTGGCCAGCGAGGGACGCAACGTCCTGGCGGCGTTGCTGATCGAGGTGTGAGGGTCGCGGCCGAGGTGGCCGGGCGTAGCTTTATAATCTAGGGCTATTGCCTGCGGGCGCCCGCGTGAGTTGCTGCACAACAGTGTTCACGACCCGGGGACCCCGCGAGCCCAACTTGCCGCACCCCCCAATGACGCCTGCGCTCAACAAACCCCTGCCGGAAATTGAGGCCCAAGCCACCGGCGGCGTGAAGTTCACTGCCAACACCTTCCTGGGCAAGTCGGTCGTGCTGTATTTCTATCCGAAAGACAACACGCCGGGTTGTACCACCGAGGCCATGCAGTTCCGCGACCGCCACAAGGATTTCGTGAAGGCCGGCGCCGTGGTGCTGGGCGTTTCGCGCGACAACATGGCCTCGCATGAAAAATTCAAGCAGGCCCTGGAACTGCCCTTCGAGCTGATTGCCGACACCGAAGAGAAGCTCTGCCACATGTTCGGCGTGGTCAAGAACAAGATCATGTACGGCAAGAAGGTCAAGGGCATCGAACGCTCGACCTTCCTGATCAGCCCGACCGGCGTCCTGGTGGGTGAGTGGCGTGGCATCAAGGTCGCCGGCCACGTCGACGAGGTGCTGAAGGCCGTCAAGGGCCTCAAGAAGGAAGCCGCCTGAGCGGGAGCGCTCCGGCGCCGCGCTGAGCCGAACGGCCCTGGGTTCATCCCTGGGGTCGAAGGGCCCTGAAGGATGTGCATAATCGGTCCATGCCCCGGGTCGCATCCTCGTCTCAGACTGCCAAGCCGCACTCATCTTGTGCGGCTTTTTGCTTTCTGGAGCCTGGGTCGCGTGGGGTCCACTTCCTGTCGACCCGCCGTACATGCCACTGCCCAAGCCTCCTGCACAACGCGCCAGCCGCCTCGATGCCAACGCCTACTCGGCCAGTCTGACCCCCAGCAAACCACGCGCTGTTGCGCCTCCTGTGGCGCCGGCCCTGCCCGCCACACCGACCGCCGCGCCCAGCGCCGAGGTGCTGCGCCTGCCCACCCCGGCCGCCAGCCCGGCAGCCACCAGGTCCGGCCTGCCGACCAAGGCGGCCAGCAAGGCCCCCGCCAAGTCCGCTGCGGCCAAACGCAGCCGCAAGCCGGCGGGTGAACCCAAGCTCTTCGTTCTCGACACGAATGTGCTGATGCACGATCCGATGTCGCTGTTCCGCTTCGAGGAACACGATGTCTTCCTGCCCATGATCACGCTGGAGGAGCTGGACGGGCACAAGAAGGGCATGACCGAGGTCGCCCGCAACGTCCGCCAGGTCAGCCGCGAGCTCGACCAACTCGCCGCCAGCCTCAAGAGCAGCGGCATCGAGGAGATGTCCAAGGGCCTGCCGCTTGCCGGCACCGGGCACCGTGAGGCCGAGGGCAAGCTCTTCTTCCAGACCGAGCTGATCGACGCGCCCCTGCCCCAGGGCCTGCCGCAGGGCAAGGCGGACAACCAGATCCTCGGCGTCGTTCAGGCACTGAAGACACACTACCCGGGCCGCGAGGTGGTGCTGGTGTCCAAGGACATCAACATGCGCATCAAGGCCCGCGCCCTGGGCCTGCCGGCGGAGGACTACCGCAACGACAA
>RXJV01000027.1 GCA_003963075.1 Burkholderiales bacterium | reverse complement strand
TGTTGGGTGCCTTTGCCATATTGACCTTCTTTCAGTTCGGGCAGCTTACTTCTTGCCGGTCGCAGCCGACTTGCGCGGACCCTTGCGGGTGCGAGCGTTGGTGCGGGTGCGCTGGCCGCGCATCGGCAGGCCGCGGCGATGACGGAAACCGCGGTAGCAGCCCAGGTCCATCAGACGCTTGATGTTGATGGACTGCTCACGGCGCAGGTCACCTTCGATGGTCAGCTTGTTGACCTCGTCACGGATCTTTTCGAGATCGCCGTCGGTCAGGTCCTTGACCTTCTTGTCGAATGGAATGCCGCAGGTCGTGCAGATCTTCTGAGCGGTCGTACGGCCAATGCCGTAGATCGACGTCAGACCGATCTCAGTGTGCTTTTGCGGCGGAATGTTGATACCAGCAATACGTGCCATGGTTGTCCTCTAGTCCTGTCGTGCGCGCGGCCAATCAGCCCTGACGCTGCTTGTGGCGCGGGTCGGTGCAGATCACGCGCACCACACCCTTGCGGCGGATGATCTTGCAATTGCGGCACATCTGCTTCACGGATGCCGAAACTTTCATGGTCTGCTCCTTGGCCTAACTCTTCTTGCGCTCTTGACGCGTTCCCGGGGATTCAAAAAGCTCACTTCGCCCGGAACACGATGCGAGCACGACTCAAATCGTAGGGCGTCAGCTCCACGGTCACCTTGTCGCCGGGCAGGATGCGGATGTAGTGCATCCGCATCTTGCCGGAGATGTGACCGAGAACGACATGCCCGTTCTCCAACTTGACCCTGAACGTGGCGTTGGGGAGGTTCTCCAGAATCTCGCCCTGCATCTGAATGACGTCGTCTTTCGCCATTTACGTTCGGGGGTGGGTTGTGATCAATCTTCGTTAACGTTCAGCCCGCACCCTCAATTGGGCTTGAAGCTGGCCTTCTTCAGCAGTGATTCGTACTGCTGACTCATGATGTAACTCTGCACCTGGGCCCAGAAGTCCATCGTGACGACCACGATGATCAACAGGGACGTGCCACCGAAGTAAAACGGAACGTTGTACTTCAGCGTCAGGAATTCGGGCAGCAAGCAGACGAGCGTGATGTAGATCGCACCCGCCAACGTCAGCCGCGAAAGGATCTTGTCGATGTGCTTGGCTGTCTGCTCACCCGGACGGATGCCCGGGATAAACGCACCGCTCTTCTTCAGGTTGTCCGCCGTCTCACGGCTGTTGAACACCAGCGCCGTGTAGAAGAAGCAGAAGAACACGATCGCGGCGGAATACAGCAGCACGTAGATCGGCTGACCCGGGCGGATCATGTCGGCCAGGTCCTTCAGCCAACGCAGACCATCGCCCGTCGCGAACCAGCTCACGACCGTCGTCGGCAGCAGAATGATCGACGACGCGAAGATCGGCGGGATCACGCCCGACATGTTCAGCTTCAAGGGCAGGTGCGACGACTGGCCGCCATAGACCTTGTTGCCGACCTGGCGCTTGGCGTAGTTCACCAGGATCTTGCGCTGACCGCGTTCGACGAACACCACACCGTAGGTCACGGCGATGACGACCGCGATCACGAAGATCGCCGAGCCGTAGCCCATCGCGCCGGTGCGCACGAGCTCGAACAGACCACCGATGGCGCCAGGCAGGCCAGCCGCAATGCCGCCGAAGATCAGGATCGAGATGCCGTTGCCCAAGCCGCGCTCGGTGATCTGTTCACCAAGCCACATCAGGAACATCGTGCCGGCCACCAGGCTGGAGACCGCGGTCAGGCGGAACCCAAAGCCGGGATTCAGCACAAGACCCGCCGAACCCTCTAGCGCCAGCGCAATCGACAGGCTCTGGAAGATCGCGAGGCCCAGCGTGCCGTAGCGCGTGTACTGCGTGATCTTGCGACGGCCTGCTTCACCTTCCTTCTTCAGCTGCTCCAGCGTCGGCACGACGTAGGTCATCAGCTGGATGACGATGGAAGCCGAGATGTACGGCGTGATGCCCAACGCGAACACGGTGAAGCGCGACAACGCGCCACCCGAGAACATGTTGAACAGGCTCAGGATGCCACCGGCCTGGCCCTTGAAGAATTGGGCCAGCTGGTTCGGGTCGATACCGGGGACGGGGATGTGCGCCCCGATGCGGTAGACGACCAGCGCCAGCAACAGGAACACAAGTCGGCGACGCAGGTCGCCGAACTTGCCGCTCTTGGCCAGCTGATTCGCGTTGGTAGCCACGCTGGATCAGTTCCTTGTGCGCTGATTAGGCGACCGAGCCGCCCGCCGCCTCGATGGCCGCCTTGGCGCCCTTCGTGGCGTTCACGCCCTTCAGCGTGATCTTGCGCTCGATGGCGCCAGACAGGATGACCTTGACCGACTTGGCCAGCTGCGGCACCAGGCCAACGGCCTTCAGCGTCGACACGTCGATCTCTTCGCCGGCCAGACCTTGCAGGTCCGACAGCGTGATCTCGGCGTTGTACTTCAGCGTCAGCGACTTGAAGCCACGCTTGGGCAGGCGGCGCTGCAGCGGCATCTGGCCGCCTTCGAAACCCACCTTGTGGTAGCCACCAGCGCGGGACTTCTGACCCTTGTGGCCACGGCCTGCCGTCTTGCCCAGACCGGAGCCGATGCCACGGCCGACACGGCGCTTGGCATGCTTGGCGCCCTCTGCGGGCTTGATCGTGTTGAGTTCCATCACAGCACCTGAACCAGGTAGGCGATCTTGTTGATCATGCCGCGCACGGCGGGCGTGTCTTCCAGCGTGGACTGGCTGTTCAGCTTGCGCAGACCCAGGCCGACCACGGTGGCACGGTGCGAGGCACGGCAGCCAATCGGGCTGCGCACCAGCTTGACCGTCACGGTTTTCTTGTCAGACATCTTGTGCTCCGCTGAGGCGATCAGTTGAAGAGTTCTTCAACCGTCTTGCCGCGCTTGGCAGCGACTTCCGACGCCGTGGTGGAACGCTTCAGAGCGTCCAGCGTGGCGCGGACCATGTTGTACGGGTTGGTGGAACCGTGGCTCTTGGTCACGATGTCCGTCACGCCCATCACTTCGAAGACAGCACGCATCGGGCCGCCGGCGATCACGCCGGTACCGGCCGGCGCCGGGGCCATGATCACGTGCGCCGCGCCGTGCTCGCCCACCACGTTGTGATGGATCGTGCCGTTCTTCAGCTGCACCTTGATCATGTTGCGGCGGGCCGATTCCATGGCCTTCTGCACCGCGACCGGCACTTCCTTGGCCTTGCCCTTGCCCATGCCGATGCGGCCATCGCCATCACCGACCACGGTCAGCGCTGCGAAGGACAGCGTGCGGCCGCCCTTCACCACCTTGGTCACGCGGTTCACCGCGATCATCTTTTCCTTCAGGCCGTCGTCATTGCCTTCGGTCTGCGCGCGGGGTTGAAACTTTGCCATTTCGTATTCCTTGATGCGTCAGAACTGCAGACCGGCTTCGCGGGCGGCTTCGGCCAGCGCCTTGACGCGGCCGTGGTAGGCGAAGCCCGAGCGGTCGAACGCGACCTTCTCGACGCCAGCCGCCTTGGCCTTCTCGGCGATCAGCTTGCCGACCAGCGTGGCCGCAGCGACGTTGCCACCGTTGCTGACCTGCTCGCGCACCGACTTCTCGGCGGTCGAGGCAGCGGCCAGCACCTTGTCGCCGTCTTCCGACAGGACTTGGGCGTAGATGTGAAGGTTGGAGCGGAACACCGTCAGACGGGCCACACGCTGCAGGGCGATGCGAGCACGGGTCTGGCGCGAACGACGCAGGCGTTGTTCTTTCTTGGTCATCATGGCGCTGCTCCTTACTTCTTCTTGGTCTCTTTGAGGGAGACCTTCTCGTCCGCGTAGCGGATGCCCTTGCCCTTGTAGGGCTCGGGCGGACGGAAGGCACGCACCTCAGCGGCGATCTGGCCGACGACCTGGCGATCCGCACCCTTGATGACGATTTCCGTCTGGGTGGGGCACTCGACCTTGATGCCAGCCGGCATGTCCTTCACCACGGGGTGAGAGAAACCGATCTGCAGGTTGAGCTTCTGGCCTTGGGCCTGGGCACGGAAGCCCACGCCGACGAGGCTGAGCTTCTTCTCGAAACCCTTGCTGACGCCGTTGACCATGTTGGCCACCAGGGCGCGCATCGTGCCGCTCATCGCATCGGCTTCGGCCGATTCGTTCACGGGCACGAAGCTCAGCTTGCCGGCTTCGTTCTTGACGGTGACGAGCTTGTTCGACGGACGCACCAGCGTGCCGAGCGAGCCCTTGACGCTGATGGCTTCAGCGCCGATGGTCACGTCCACGCCTTGCGGGACGGTGACCGGCATTTTTCCAACGCGGGACATTGTGGGTACTCCTCTCGCTTAGGCGACGTAGCAGAGCACCTCGCCGCCGATACCGGCAGCGCGGGCCTTGCGGTCCGTCATGACGCCTTGCGGGGTCGTCACGATCGCCACACCCAGGCCGTTCATGACCTGAGGAATGTCGTGGCGGCCCTTGTAGATGCGCAGGCCGGGGCGGCTGACGCGCTCGATGCGCTCGATGACCGGGCGGCCCGCGTAGTACTTCAGCGAGATTTCCAGCTCGGGGCGGGCAGCTTCGCCGCGCACGGCGAAGTCGTCGATGTAGCCTTCGTCCTTCAGGACCTTGGCAATCGCCACCTTCAGCTTGGACGACGGCATGGCAACGCTCGTCTTTTCGACGATCTGCGCGTTGCGAATGCGGGTCAGCATATCGGCGATGGGATCACTCATGCTCATTTGCGATTACTCCTGTCGGCCGATTACCAGCTGGCCTTGATGACACCGGGGATGTCACCCTTGAAGGCCAGTTCACGGATCTTGTTGCGGGCCAGGCCGAACTTGCGGAACGTGCCGCGCGGACGACCCGTCAGCTCGCAGCGGTTGCGCAGGCGCGTCGGGTAGGCGTTGCGCGGCAGCTTCTGCAGTTCGAGGCGAGCGGCGTAGCGCTCTTCTTCGGACTTCTTGCTGTCGTCGATGATGGCCTTCAGTTCCGCGTACTTCTTGGCGAACTTGGCGACCAGCGCCTCGCGCTTCAGCTCACGTTGTTTGATCGAGAGTTTTGCCACGGGTCACCTCAGTTCTTGAACGG
>RXJV01000157.1 GCA_003963075.1 Burkholderiales bacterium | reverse complement strand
CGGCCGTTGAAGTCCTCCCGCCACACCACGTTGCCGTTCGCGTCGTAGTCCTGGCTGCTCGTGCTCGCCGAACAACCCGAGCCGGCGGGTTGGGACTGGCTCGACAGAAGGGGAATCCCTTGCACTTGGACGGTGCCGATTAGCCCCACTTGTCCGTTGGGTTCGGTCACGGCAGTGCCAGAAGCCGCCCCCCACGAGAACGTTCGGCGCAGCGATGCCTGCGAGTTCGTCGGGTTCGAATGCAGTTCAGTCGCCACTTGACGAACCGGCGCGACATCCCATCTCGCGCTGAAATTGTTGACTCCAGCCCCATTCGACGTGGCGAACGCTCGCCCCTGAGAGTCGTAGCCATATGTCGCAAACCGGCGGCCGCCTTCATCAACAACACCGGTCAACGCCGTGGGGAACGCCGGGTTTTCATAGACGAAATTCAACGTACCGGCGCCGCTGCTGCCATCCGACCACGAAACGCTTTTCAAACTGGAGGTGCTGCCATATCCGAAATTCACCTGAAGAGAGGCGATTTTGATGGATGACAGGGGTGCACCGGGGCCCGTCAGCGAATAGCCCAGCTGCATTTGCCGACCAAATGGGTCCGTGATGGTGGCAGGCATGGCAAGAATTGGAGCGATGCGAGCGAGCGCGGAATTCAATGCATAGGTGTAGACGGTGCTTTGACCATCAATCCGGTTACGCTTAGTCAAACGACCGATGGTGTCGTATTTCTCAACTGCAAGGTCAGTCTGATCAAAGTACATCCAACCATCAACAACCTTGACCAAGGTATCAGCGCCAAATCCGATCAGCCTGTAGCTCCCGGAAGACGACTGAACAAAGGTCAAGATCTTTCCTGGACCCCTTACCACCTGCGCTCGACTTGATCCATCGACGGGGTCGACCTGAACGTTGATGTATCTCAGGCCGCTCATCCCCCATCCGACACCCAGGGGCTCATCCACCTCTATCGCCGCCGCCGCTACATTCCCCGCGGCAGGCGTTTGATAACGGCTGTTGTACGTGATATAGAAATCCTGCCCCAGCCAATGGCCTAAGGTTTTTGAAAATTGCTTTGCTCCACTGATGGGAAATATCGGGTTACCCTTGGCTGGACCTAAACTAGAGCAACTCAGGGGGGCATCAACCAGCTCGTCAACATGGGGGATACAACTCGCCCCATCGGAGGCAAAGTTTTTGTTGCATCTGCATTGGCCGGGTGCATCGGGAGCGAGGCTCGAATTTTCGGGACACGTCGGCACGGTCATCTGTTCATATTGCGTATTCAGCGTAACATGAACTGTGCAACGACCATCTCCACCATCACTGCAGAAATACAGGCCACCACACAGTGCGATGGGATATCCATTGTTGGCAAGTATTTGGCAAGATACCCCGCCATCAACTCTGTAAGATGCAGGAGGTTCGGGTTGAGAAGCCAGCGTTGGACCGTAAATTTGGTAGAACTTCGCCGCATTCAAACCGGCTGCACTACTGCTGCAAACCTTGTCTCCATATCCAGGATCGCACCAGACGGTCTGCGACTTCAGAGGAACCAGGCCAAATGCAGTCGCCATTTGGCTCAGGAACAGCAAGATGGCGGCCAAGAAAAGTTTGCTCGTCATTTCATTCTTGGGTTTAGGCAAGGCGCATGATTCCACCTGCTCGGAGCAACATCGCGTATCTGCGGTGCCGCGGCTCTCCGTCGCGCGCTCGCTGGCCGAGCAGTCTCAGCAGCGCAAGTGACGCGGCAACAGAGAGTTGGACCGCCCGCATAGGCCGAACGGACCAGCGAGGGCTGATTTGGGAATATTCACTGTCGTCGAGTTAGGGAATGGGACTCGTCGGTGGCGGTTTGTCTTCGGTCTGCCATATGGCGCCCGCACACTGCTGGACATGGTGATGAGCTCGAAAGCCTGCGCCGACCTGTTCCAGCCCCCTGAGCGTCGAGCGCCACGATGGCTGCAGGTGGCGCTGTTCTTGTTGATCTACGCCGCCTTTCAGTGGGGATACCAGAGCCTGCGATCGAGCCGCTGGGACCACTGGTTCATTCACCAGCTGACCGTGCAGCCCGCTGCGTGGTTGGTGCAGGTCATCAGCCCTGCCGAGGCAGTGCAGGCCGTGGGCTACCGTCTGGTCTGGCCCGGGGGCGGACTGGCCTTGCGCGCCGGCTGCGATGGCTTCGAGGTGATCGGTTTGTTCATCGCGGCGGTACTGGTCGCTGACGTGGGCTGGCGGCGCGGACTGGTAGCCTTGGTCAGCGGCTGCGTGACGATCTGGGCGCTGAATCAGCTGCGGATTGCGGCGCTGTATGCGGCAGTGCGCTATGACCGCAGCTGGTTTGATTCGCTGCACACGGGTGTGGGGCCACTCATCCTGATCGCTGCCGTCGCTGGGATGTATGCGTGGATGGTGCGCCGTCCGCTGGTGGCGCCGACCGCGTGAACCTGCTGGTGTCAGGTGAGCGGTTGCAGAAGACCATGGGGACCGCGGCACGAGCAGCGCTCGCGGCAGTGGCACTATGGCTTGGGCTTGGCAGCCCAAGCGCTGCACTTCTGGAGGGCCTGCTGCCCGCCCAGCGCTGGATCTATGGCACGTTGATGCCTGATCACCGGGTATTGAACTTCGAGTTGCGCCAGCTCGGTCCTCAGCTGAGCCTGGTCGTGCGAAGTCAAACGTCGCGCTACATCGTGGTCAGCGGGCATGCCTACGCTCCCGGGGTGGACTTTGAGGCCAATACGCCTGCACGCGCAGGGTTGTTGGTAGCCATGGTCGTTGCGATAGGCGGCGTGCTGGCACTCGGCGGCCGCCCCTCGATCGTCGCGACCCGCGCCACCCTGTACGTTGCAGCCGCATTCTTGCTGGCCACATGCATCCCTCCCGTCGTGTTGGCCGGGGCGCAGTGGGGCTTGGCATACCGCCCTTTCGAGGACTTGTCCCTGCCAGCGCTGCTCGTAGGCAGCTCCGATTTCCTCTTGCATGGGGGTGGGTTGGCCATCGGCGCGGCATTCGCGTGGGCGTTCCGTACCAGGAAAAAGCAGACCACCAGTTGACGCTCTGTCGCTCTGCAAGAGGGTCTCTAGCTTTGCGACAGAGGAGCGAGGGCACTATTCGGAACGCCTTGACGTTTGCCGAGCGCTGCGTTGCGGACTCGCGCTTTCACGCCGAGGGCTCGGAACGACTTGCCGCCAGAGGCACGTCGTCCGCTTGATCGTTGACGTCGACCCGACAACGCATCGGAGACGGTTTCAAGGTGAACTGTCCGGAGGCGCATCCCGCACGCAAAACCAAGCCGCCCCCAGGCCACACCAGCTTGTAATCCACGGCCCGCACCGCCTCGACCGGGCTGATGGCGTCCACCAACCAGGCCGCCGGCCTCACCGTCAGCTGGTGAATGAACCAGTGGTCCCAGCTGCTCGATCGCAGGCTCTGGTACCCCCACTGAAAGGCGGCGTAGATCAACAAGAACAGCGCCACCTGCAACCAGCGTGGCGCTCGACGCTCAGGGGGTTGGGACAGGTCGGCGCCGGCATTTGAGCTCATCACCATGCCAAGCAGTGTGCGGGCGCCATATGGCAGACCGAAGATAAATCACCGCCGCCTGTCTCATTCCCTAACTTTGCAACAGTGAATATTCACGAGTTGGCCACAAATGGCCCGTTTGGGCCATGGTGTTTTTCGAAGCATCTTTATCGCTTCATTTTTGCGGCGTAGGCTACGAGGTCAAATGCTTGACCTAAGGCGCCCACTTTAACAATATAAAGCTAGGCAATTACGGGCCGAAGAATGCGCTTGCAAAACTGCACAATCAAACGGCCGCAAGGATTTTTATGAATCGCTGGAAAGCATTGCTTGCGACAATCTTCTTTGTCAGCCACGTTTCTGCTGGTGTAATGCCAGATCGATATCGCGTTTATGAGGATCCAGAGATTTTTTTGACGGATCCTGGCCAAGTGTGCGCCGCGTACATGGCTTGGTTTAAAAAGAGATACTATTCTCCCATCAGGCGGGGTGCCGAATGGGTTGGCTTTCGCTCTGTGCCAAGTCAAACTATCCTTTTTGATGGAGCCTCTTCATTAGGCATCTATTGCAAGACGCTACAGGCGGAATGCCTCTATTACGACGGAGTGAAACAAGCGTGCACGTTAGAGGGGCCGTATAGCGAGATTTACGTATCTGCTGGCGATGGCAAATGCCCTCCAGGGACAACTTTTTCCGAGGCCACTCAAGCATGCGTTTGCCCGATGGGCTCTGACTGGGAGCCATCAGTTGCGGCCTGCAAGCCCGTCAAGGACCGTAGCGCAATGCGGCCGGACCTGGATCTATGTCGAGGCAATCCGATCTACCCTCTTACTGGCGCCAAGACCAGCACCGTCTCGCTTTTGGATTTGCCGGGCCTGCCGCTGACGTTGAACTACTCCACACGCAAAGCCCTGGCTGCTGACAGCAGCACCTACCTGGGCCGCGGCCTTGTGCTGCAGCCGCCCGCAGGCGCGGGCCCCCAGTGGTCGCTGAACATCGAGCGCGAGTTCTATTTCGGCAACCCCGCCCAGATCTATCTGGGCAACGACAAGTGGGAACTCCTCAACGGCAACGGGGCCAGCCCCACGACGGGCCAGTCCCTGGGGCCGGACCTGCAGGTGGGGCGATCCAATTCCGTTACTTGGTACGCCTTTGACAAGCAGAAGTCCACGGCGCATGTCTTGCAGAGTAATGACGCTGGTAACTCGACCTCTATCGCCACCTTGGCCGGTGTCGTGGACATCGGCGGTGGCGCAAGCTACAGCGTCAAGCACAGCACGCCCTTCGCTCCCAACGACTGGCGCCCTGTTCCCCAACTCACCCAGCTGACCGACGCCTTTGGTCGTATTACTACCTTCACCTACGAACAGCCGGCCGACATCAGCCAGGTGGCGCGCCTGACCTCCATCATTGCGCCGGGTAACCAGACGATCAGTCTGGCTTACAACGCCCAAGGCATGCTGGCCACGATCACGTGGCCGGACAAGACAGTCCGCAGCTTCCTCTATGAATTACCGGGCCAGCCTTGGCTGCTCACGGGAGTCACCGACGAGAACAACCGCCGCGACCGCACCTACGGCTACGACGCCCAGGGCCGCGCCGTCTCGACGCAACTCGCCGGCGGCGCCGACAGCTACCAGGTCCAGCGTTGGCAAAGCCCGCCAACGCCCTCGGTCAAGCGTTGGTACGACCCGGTGGCGGACGTGATCTGGCGAGAGACCACGTGGAACCATCCCCAGCAGGTGGATGTCGCCGGGCCGAACGGGGCCGTCAGCCAGATCAAGACCGCCCTGGTCAACGGCGTCGCCCGCCTTACCTCGCAATCCCAACCCGCCGGCTCGGGTTGTTCGGCGAGCACGAGCAGCCAGGACTACGACGCGAACGGCAACGTGGTGTGGCGGGAGGACTTCAACGGCCGGCG
>RXJV01000064.1 GCA_003963075.1 Burkholderiales bacterium | reverse complement strand
ATGAGGGTCTTCAGCTCCGTGCGGCGCTTGACGGCTTCCTCTTCGGTCAGGGCGGTCTCTTCCAGGCCGAACTCGCGCATCAGCGCGCGCTCCTTGGCGCGGCTGACCTTCATGCGCAGCGGCTTGGCCTTGACGGCCTCTTCCTCGACCGCGCCCGCCTCCTCGGCCTCGGGCTCCTCACCCTCCAGTTCGGCGTCGATGTCGGAGAAGTCTTCTTCCTCTTCGGCATCTTTCTTGCCGGCTGCCTTCTTCGAGGTGGTTTCCGCCTTGGGCTTGCGGCCGCGCTTGGGCTTGTCTTCGTCTGCGGTGGCTTTGGCGGCGGGCTTGGCCGCCGCCGCCTTCGCCGTCTTGGCGGGCGCGTCGGCCGCGGCCGTCTTGGCGGCCGGCTTCTTCTTGAGCTCTTCGGCAGGAGCGGGGCTGGCCTTGGTCGCGGGCTTCTTGGCGGTCATGCAGGTCCTTTTGGGGGTTTGCGCGGTCAATTCAGAAATGCAGCAGCCACCGCAGCCGGCCCGGGCGGGTGTTCAAACCGGCGGGGCAGGGTGCGGTGGCTTTCGTCGCCCGGTGTCACTCGAATGTCGAGCAAGGGACCGGTCGCGGCGCGAACAAGCTGGCGTGATCGTTTGGAGTGCAGAGGTGGCGGATGTGGTGGCCTTCAAAACACTTCGGTTGCCTTGTGTCGCAAGGTGGCCGGGCCCGGCATCGCTCTGCCGTCACTCTTGTTGACGCGCACGGAAAACGTCGAATTATCGGTCGATTTCATCCGGAGGTCAAAAATCGACCGAAAAAGCTTCAAGCCGCCCGAGCGCCGCCACGCCCCCTGAGCTCGTCGGCGCGGGCGCGCAACTGCCGGTATTGCTGCAAGTCGTCGGCGGCGAGGGGCGAGCGCGCCAACAGCGCGCCGATCTCGGCCTCGATCTGGGCGATCCACAGCTTGTCGACCAGCGTGGCGAGTTGCTGCGCCGGCTCGGCCTCGTCGCCGAGTTCCCGGGCGGAGCGCATCAGCCCCGCTGCGGCCTCGGCGAGACCCGCGTCGGCGAGACCGGCTTCCACGGCCGCCCAGGGTGTTGCACCGTGGTGGGTCAAGTGGCGCTCCAGCCAGCGGATCAGTTCCCCGTGAATGCCGGGCAGATCGTGCAGCAGCGAACGGTCCTCGTCGGCCAGTCCGTCCCATAACTCGCTATGCAGCAGCATCAGGCGTACCGCATAGTCCGTCGGTGTTGACGGCACGGCGCGCGGGCCGGAGGGGCGCTGGTCGTCATCGCGGCCGCGGCGTTTCCATTCGCCTCTGGCTCTTCCGTCGGGTTTGGGCCTCCACTCGCCCTTGGGCTGCCAGCGCGGTTTCTCGGCCACAGCAGCTTCACCCGAAGCCGCCACAGGGCTGGCCGGCTGGCCGAGCCACAGTGTCTGCAACTCGGCTTCGGGCAGCTGGCCCTGGCGGGCGAATTCGCCGAGCAACTGGCGGCGCAGCAAGCCCTCGGGCAACAAGGCCCACAGCGGTCGGGCCTGGTTGAGCATGCGGGCGCGGCCTTCGGGCGTGCCGAGATCGCAGCCGTCGGCGGCCACCGTGACGAGCTGCCGGGACAGGGGGACGGCGGCTTCGACGGCCCGTTCGAAGGCCTCGGGCCCCAAGTCGCGCACGAAGGAATCCGGGTCGTGTTCGGCCGGCAGGAACAGGAACTTGACCGTGTGCGTCTCGGAAGCATGGGGCAGCGCGGCTTCGAGCGCGCGAACCGCCGCGCGCCGGCCGGCGGCGTCGCCGTCGAAACTGAAGATGACCGAGTCCGTGTGGCGGAACAGCTTGTGCACATGGTCGGCCGTGCAAGCGGTGCCGAGCGTGGCCACGGCATTGCCGATGCCGTACTGCGCCAGGGCGACGACGTCCATATAACCTTCCACCACCAGCGCATAGCCGCGCTGGCGCATCGCCTGGCGACCCTCGTACAGGCCGTACAGCTCGCGACCCTTCACGAAGACCGGGGTTTCCGGCGAGTTCAGGTATTTGGGCTCGCCCTTGTCGAGCACGCGGCCGCCGAAGCCGATGACCTCGCCCTGGACGTTGCGGATCGGGAACATGACCCGGTCGCGGAAGCGGTCATAGCGTTTCGCGTCCTCGCCCGGGTCGGCCTCGGGCGTGATGACCAGGCCGCTCTCGACCAGCTGCGGGTCGTCATAGCTCGGGAACCCACTCGCCAATGAGCGCCAGCCCTCGGGGGCGTAGCCCAGGCCGAAGCGGGCGGCAATCTGGCCGGTCAGGCCACGCCCCTTCAGGTAGGCCACTGCGCGCGGCGACTTGCGCAGCTGGGCCTTGTAGAACTCCGCTGCGCGGCCGAGCACCTCGGTCAGGCTTTGCTGGCGGGCTTTTTCGGCCTTGGCCCGTTCCCGCTGCTCGGGGCTGCGGTCGTCCTGCGGGACCACCATGCCGACCTGCTGGGCGAGGTCTTCCACAGCCTCGACAAAGGTGGCGGCCGTGTGTTCCATCAGGAAGCCGATCGCATTGCCATGCACGCCACAGCCGAAGCAGTGGTAGGTCTGGCGGCTGGGGCTGACGATGAAGCTCGGCGACTTCTCGCCATGGAAGGGGCACAGGCCCTTGTGGTTGATGCCGGCCTTTTTGAGGTCCACATGGCGGCCCACCACCTCGACGATGTCGACGCGGGCCAGCAGGTCCTGGATAAAGCCTTGAGGAATCACCCGCTCAGTTTACGGATTCGCCCGCGTCGGGGCCTTGACCTGGGCGGTCCAGCCGCTTCGGGCGAAGCCATCCATCCAGCCCGGCAGGGCTGCGGCCGGCATCGCGGCGGCAATGCCGTTGCCCTGGCCCAGGCGACAGCCCAGCCGGAGCAGCTCACGCGCGTGGGCTCGGCTTTCGACACCCTTGGCCAGCACCGCGCAGCCGATGTTGCGGGCCAGGCCGATCACGCCCTCCACCAGCGACAGGTCCTGGGCATCGCCGAGCATGCCCTGGACGTAGCTGCGATCCAACTTCAGCGTGTCGACCGTCAGCTGCTTCAGCGAGGCAAGGCGCGAGTAGCCGGCGCCGAAATCGTCGAGGGCGATGCCCACGCCCAGGCTCAGGCAGCGTTGGATCAGTTGCTGCGTCGCGGCGGTTTCGACCAGGGCGTCGGACTCGAGCACGTCCAGGTTCAGCAGGTGGGCGATGCCCGGGGGCTGGCGCTGGATCAGCTCCTGCAATCGCTGCGGGAAGTCGGGGCGGCTCAGCTGGCGGGTGCCGACGTTCACGCTCACCGGCAGGCCGCGTCCGTGGTGAACGCCGGCCGCCAGCCAGGCGCCGGCTTGGGCGAGTGCCTGCTCGATGACCCAGTCGTCGATCTGGACCGCCAGCCCGGTGGCGGCGATCAACGGCAGGAAATGGGCCGGCGCGAGCAGGCCGCGGTCCGGATGCTGCCAGCGCAGCAGGGCCTCGACGCCCATCACCTGGCCGGTGCGCAGGTCGATCTGGGGCTGGTAGTGCAGCAGCAGCTCGTGGCTGTCGAGTGCGCGCTGCAGGCGTGCAACGGCGATCAGCCCGGCCTCGTCGCGTGGGCTCAGCGCCGGATCATGGAACTGCACGCCACCCCGGCCGGAGCTCTTGGCGCGGTAGAGGGCGTGGCCGGCGTGGCGCAGCAGGGTCTCGGGGTCGGACTCGTCGAGCGGGTAGAGGGTGGCGCCGATGCTGGCGCCAACCTCCAGGGCCAGCCCGTCGCCGATGCGGCTCTCGCGGACGGCCACCGGTGTCGCCAACAGGCCCAACAGGCGGTCGACGGCACGCTGGCCCTCTTCGGGTGTCTGCACCCGGATCAGCACCGCGAACTCGTCGCCGTGCAGGCGCGCCAGCTGATCGGCGGTGTCCGGGCTGCCGCCGCGGGCGCCTCGCAGTGTGGCCTGCAGTCGGCCGCTGAGCTGCAGCAGCACGCTGTCGGCGACGAGCTGGCCATGCTCGGCATTCACGCGGCCGAAGTCGTCCAGATCGATGACGCAGACCACCAGCTTGAAGCCGTCTCGGTTGGCGGCCACGAGGGCCTGCTGCAACCGGCGCATGAATTCCTCGCGGTTGGGCAGCCCGGTGGCGATGTCGAAGCGCAGGCTGCGCCGCAGCAGTTCCTGCTGGCGCAGGCTCTCTCCGAGGTCGGTGAGGCTCAGCAGGCGCCAGCGGGGGCTCACGCCATCGGGCTCGGGTACGGGGCTGAGCCGCACCGCGAATACATGCCGGCCGCCATCGTCGAGCTCGGCCTGTACCTGCCCCTGCCAGGCCCTGCCGGATTGCAGCGTGTCATGCAATTGGGCGGGGTCGTGCCCGCTGCGGCGCAGATTGGCCGCGCTCAGTGGCGTTGCCACGCGGCCGACGAGGGCCTCGCGGGAGGCGTGCAGGATCTCGCGGTAGGCGGGGTTGAGCTCGACCACCCGCCACTGCAGGTCCACCACAGCCAGCCCCTCGCTGGCCTGCTGGAAGATGGTGGCCGACATGCGTTCCCGCTCGTCGGCCGTGTGGCGCCAGCTGACATCGGCCAGCGTCGCGATCAGGCCCAGTGCCTGGCCGCGACGGTCCCGCTGCGGCACATGGGCCTGCAGCTCATGCCAGCGCCAGTCGCCACCGTCCGCAGCGATGCGCAGCGACATCCGCAGCGGACCGTGCCCTGACCCGCCGAGCAGTTCTCGCAGCGCCTGGCGCACCGGGCTGCGGTCGCGTGGATGGGCGACGCGGATCCAGTCCAGCGGGGCATTGCCCGGCTCCGTGGCCGGGTCCGCCGGTGTCGTCAGCGCCAGCCAGCGCGCCGAGGCATGGTGCGGCCCCGCGGGCAGCTGCCATTCGGCCATGGCCAGGCCCTGGGCATCGATGGCGCCGCGCCAGGCCTCCTGCTCGCGCAGCTGCCGCCGGTTGAGCGCCACGGCGGCCAGCGGCAGCAGGGCCAGCAGGCCGGCTGCCGCCCAGTCCGGGGCCGCGGCCGGCGTGGTCAGCGCCCACAGCATGAGCAGGGCGAAGCCGACGCGGGCGTTATCCCGCGGCGCGGCCTGCAGCGCGTGCAGCAGCAACAGCACATGGGGGGCAAGCAGCAAGGCGCCGGCAGTCGGCGTGTAGGCCTGACCGAGCTCGGCAGCAACGGCGGCGAATGCAATCCACCACGCCACCCCGCGTCCGGCGTGCCGCCTTCGTTCGGAACCGGCCAGCAATGCCGTACCCATGCTCAGCAGGGCCAAGGCCCAGACGCCGGCGAGCTCCAGGGCGGCGCGGCCGGCGTCGCCTGGTGTGCGCCCAGCCGCCAACATCGCGGCCACGGCCGGCAGCGCGCCCAGCAGCGGCGCAACCAGTCCCGCCAGCGCGGCAAAGCCGATGATCTCGCGCCGGCTCTTCAGCGGGCCCGTCAGCCCCAGGCGATGCAGCAGGGTCCGGTTCATCACCGCCGCAAACAGCGGCAGGGCCATGCAGGTCAATGCCGCTGGCGCAGCGAGCAGGCCGACCGGATCGGCCCTCAGGTCGAGCAGCAGCGGCAATCCGCATCCAAGCAGCAGACCGGCCATCACGAGGGGCAGCAGCCAGGCGCTCAGTCGCCACAGTGCGGCCACGCCGAGCCCTGCCAGCAACAGCGGCACGAACAGATCGGCCGCCGCGGCCGCACCTGCGGGCTGGGGCAGGCGCAACCAGGGCGGCAAGGCCGGCGCCGCCAGCGACCAGGCCGCCAGGCCGCCGCCGATGAGTCCGAGCAGCGCCGCCAGCCCGACCGGCTGCAGCCGGATCCAGGCGCGCCGCTCTTGGATCCGCCGCGGCCCGGGCGCAGCGGTCGTCGGGCGTGGGGCAGCGTCGCTCAGCGAACTGTCGGAGCCACGGGTCGCGGCGCGGGTTTCCAAGCCCGGATCGCCACCGAAATGCAGCCCCACGGCTCAGGCCCTGCAGAGCTTGCCCCGACGGGCAGCTTGGAATTCGGAGTGGGAGCGGCGGGGCATGGTCGGAATCTCGTGGCCGAGGCGCGATTTACCGCCTAGGAGAAACCCGGGGCAGGCCGTGGAGGACAGCATGACGAAAGCCACCGCCCCCGGTTTATGGAGGTAACTTGAGGAAAAAGAAAAGGGCCGTCCGGAGGACAGCCCTGTTTTCGTGCGCCGCTTGCTACCGGGCGGCGCAATCCACTGTGCGGCGCTTAAACCGCGAAATCCGTCAGCTTGGCGCCGCCGGCGATGGCGGCCTTCAGCCATTTGGGTTGCAGGCCGCGACCGCTCCAGGTCTCGCCGGTGGCCTGGTTGCGATACTTGGCCGCAACCTTGGAGACCTTGGCCGGCTTCGCGGCCCGGCTGCTGAGGTCGGCAATCGTCAGGCCATATTCGCTCATCAGGGATTTGACCTTGGCCACGGCCTCGCTGCGCTCGCGCTCCTTGGTTTGGCTGATCTGCTGGTCAAGTGCCTCGCGCTGGGCCAGGAGTTCTTTCAGAGTGGACATGTTGCTATTCCTCTTGCGATTTGAGCGTGGAGATGTGCGACAGGTTCGACCCAGCTTCGGAACGGGCGGGTGCCGGAACGTGCGGAGTATCTCCGTGGCCGCATTAAATCGCGGCGCAGGGGTTTAGCGCAAGAGTTTTTGTTGGAGAACCGAGACGGGTTTCAATACAGCCGGCAATATTCGGCAACGGATTGCTTCTTGTGGCCCGCCGGCACGGCCTCACCTGGCGAGCGCACTGGAGCAGGTCCAAATCCTGGCTGCCGGCAGCGTGCGCAGCGGCGCCGGAGTTTTCGCCTGCCGAGGTTCAGGCGGTTGGCGGCACGTAGCCCGCGACGGTTTCGGCGCCGGCGCCAAAGAAAAACTGCTCGGCCTGGCGCATCAGGTATTGACGGGCACGCAGATCGGCGAGGTTGAGGCGGTTTTCGTTGACGAGCATGGTCTGGTGCTTCATCCAAGCAGCCCAGGCTTCTTTGCTGACGGTTTCCCAGACCCGTTTGCCGAGTTCGGTGTGCACCGGATAGGGCGGGAAGTCCAGCCCTTCGGCTTCCTTCTTCAGATAAGCGCATTGGACGATGCGGGGCATGACGGGCTCCTGAGCGATCGGAAATGAAATCGGCCGGAACTGTAGCGCGGCGGCCGGGCGCACGGCGCGCGAGGGGGCTTAGTTGAATTTCTTGACCAGCACCAGGGAGCGGCGGTCCCAGTTGTATTTGCGCTTGCGCTCCTCGGGCAGCCATTCCGGATCAACCTGCTGAAAACCGCGCTTGATGAACCAATGCATGGTGCGCGTGGTCAACACGAAGATGCTGTCCAGGCCCATCGCTTTGGCGCGTTGTTCGATTCTTTTGAGCAGCCGGTCGCCGTCGCCCTGACCCTGCACCTCGGCAGAAACCGTGAGCGCGGCCATTTCGGCGGTATGGGCCTCGACGTAGGGATATAGGGCGGCACAGCCGAAGATGACGCCGTCATGCTCGATGACGGTGTAAAGCTCGGCGTCGCGCTCGATTTCCGTGCGGCTGCGCTTGACCAGCGTGCCATCGCGCTCAAAGGGTTCGATCAGTTTGATGATGCCCGCCACATCGTCGGAACTGGCCTCGCGCAGGCTTTCCAGTTTCTCGTCGACCACCATGGTGCCGATGCCATCGTGGGTGTAGACCTCCTGCAACAGCGCGCCATCCACCGCGAACGGGATGATGTGCGTGCGTTCGACGCCGGCGCGGCAGGCTTCGGCGCAATGGCGCAGATAGAAGGCGGCATCGGTCGGCGCGGGGTAGGGCGGGGCGCTGGCCAGCATGCGGTCGGCATCCGCCAGCGCCAGTTCCGTGTCGATGGGGCTTTCGGGGTCGCTCGGGTCTTCCGGCACACCGGGTGACTCGCAGACGAACAGCAGCTTGTCGGCCTGCAGCGCGATCGCGGTCGACGTGGCGACGTCTTCCATGCTGAGGTTGAAGGCCTCACCGGTCGGCGAGAAGCCGAAGGGCGACAGCAGCACGATGGCGCCGATGTCGATGGCGCGCTGGATGGCGGCGGAGTCGACCTTGCGCACCAGGCCGGAATGCTGAAAGTCCACGCCATCGACGATGCCGACCGGCCGGGCGGTCAGAAAGTTGCCCGAGACGACCCGCACCGTGGCGTTGGCCATCGGCGTGTTCGGCAGGCCCTGGCTGAAGGCCGCTTCGATCTCGAAGCGCAGCTGGCCGGCGGCTTCCTGGGCGCAGTCCAGCGCGATCGCGTCGGTGATGCGCTGGCCGTGACTGAAGCGGGGCGCCTGGCCCTTGGCGGCCAGCTGCTCGTTGACCTGGGGCCGGAAGCCATGCACCAGCACGATCTTGATGCCCATGGCATGCAGGATGGCCAGGTCCTGGACGAAGGCATTGAGCTTGCCGGCGGCAATCAGCTCCCCCGGCATGCCCACGACGAAGGTCTCGCCACGGTAGGCGTGGATGTAGGGCGCCACGGCGCGGAACCAGGGCACGAAGGTGTGGGGAAAGACGAGACCGCTCATGGGGCGGAATTGTGCGGCCTCACAGGTGCGGGACAATCCCGCCGCAATGAATTCCGAACGCCCCGAGAGCCGGTTGCCTCAACCGGCTCTTTCCATTTCCTTCCCCGAATCCCTGCCCGTCTCGGCCCGCCGCGGCGAGATCGAGGCGGCGCTGCGCGAGCACCAGGTCGTCATCGTCTGCGGCGAGACCGGCTCGGGCAAGACGACCCAGCTGCCCAAGATCGCGCTGGCGATGGGGCGCGGCCGCGTCAACGGCGGCGGGATGATCGGCCACACCCAGCCGCGGCGGATTGCCGCGAGCAGCGTGGCCAAGCGCATTGCCGAAGAGTTGAAGACGCCGCTGGGCGAGGTGGTCGGCTACAAGGTGCGCTTCCAGGACCGGCTCTCCAAGGGCGCCTCGGTCAAGCTGATGACCGACGGCATCCTGCTGGCCGAGACCCAGAGCGACCCGCTGCTGAAGGCCTATGACACGCTGATCATCGACGAGGCCCACGAGCGCAGCCTGAACATCGACTTTCTGCTCGGCTATCTGCGCGAGCTGCTGCCGCGCCGGCCGGACCTGAAGATCATCGTCACCTCGGCCACCATCGACGCCGAGCGCTTCGCCAAGCATTTCGAGTCGACCAAGGGGCCGGCGCCTGTGCTGATGGTGTCGGGCCGGCTCTTCCCGGTCGAGCAGCGCTACCGCCCCTTCGAGGAAAGCCGCGAGTACGACCTGAACAACGCGATCTGCGACGCGGTGGACGAGCTCTGGCGCGAGGGTGGCGGCGACGTGCTGGTCTTCCTGCCCGGCGAACGCGAGATCCGCGAGGCGGCCGAGGCGCTGCGCAAGCACCACCCGCCGGGCGTGGACATCCTGCCGCTGTTCTCGCGCCTGTCCGAGGCCGAGCAGAACAAGGTCTTCGAGCCGCATGGCGCGCGTCGCATCGTGCTGGCGACCAACGTGGCCGAGACCTCGCTGACGGTGCCCGGCATCCGCTACGTCATCGACCCCGGTCTGGCGCGGGTCAAGCGCTACAGCTACCGCAACAAGGTCGAGCAGCTGCTGATCGAGAACATCAGCCAGGCCGCCGCCAACCAGCGCGCCGGCCGCTGCGGCCGCGTCAGCAACGGCATCTGCGTGCGCCTGTACAGCGAGAAGGAATTCAACGAGCGGCCGAAGTTCACCGACCCGGAAATCCTGCGCAGCAGCCTGGCCGGCGTCATCCTGCGGATGAAGTCGCTGCATTTGGGCGACGTGGAGCGCTTCCCCTTTTTGGAGGCGCCGCGGCCCAAGGCGATCGCCGATGGCTACCAGCTGCTCAACGAGCTGGGCGCGACGGATGACAACAACGAGCTGACGCCGCTCGGGAAGGAGCTGTCGCGCCTGCCGCTGGACCCGCGCGTGGGCCGCATGATCCTGGAGGCGCGCACGCGCGACGCGCTGACCGAGGTGCTGGTTATCGCCTCCGCGCTGTCCGGCCAGGACGTGCGTGACCGCCCGCAGGAAGCGGCTCAGGCCGCCGACGAGAAGCACAAGAAGTTCGACGACGAGAAGTCGGAGTTCATGGGCTACCTGAAGCTGTGGAAATGGCTCGGGGATTCGAAAGGCGGCAGTCCTGTTGACCCCCAGGACGCCGCGGTGCGGCGTCCACCCCCCGAGGGGGCTGCGGCACCTCGGGGCGGCCCAGCGGTGCCGCGCGAGCACAAGCTGTCCCACCGCAAGCACGAGGCGCTGCTCCGTGAGAACTTCGTCAGCCCGCGCCGCGTGCGTGAGTGGCGCGATGTGCATTCGCAGCTGCACACCGTCGTCACCGAGCATGGCTGGCGGCTGAACCAGAGCCCGGCCACCTACGAGCAGATCCACCTGTCCATGCTGGCCGGCCTGCTCGGCAATATCGGCCAGAAGAGCGACGACGAGGACTGGTACCTCGGCGCGCGCGGCATCAAGTTCTACCGCCACCCAGGCGCCCACCTGAGCAAGAAGCCGGGGCGCTGGATCGTCGCGGCCGAGCTGGTCGACACCTCGCGGCTCTACGGCCGGGGCCTCGCCAACATTGAGCCGCAGTGGCTGCCGCCGATCGCCGGCCACCTGATCAAGACCCAGCTGCTGGAGCCGCACTGGGAGAAGAAGGCCGCCGAGGTCGTCGCGCTGGAGCGCGCGACGCTTTACGGCATCGTGCTGTACAGCAACAAGCGCGTGAACTTCGGGCGTGTGGACCCCAAGGCGGCGCGAGAGATCTTCATCCGCGAGGGCCTGGTCAATGATGAGCTGCCCGAAGACCTGGTGCGCCAGCTTCCCTTCATCGGCCACAACCGGCGGCAGATCGCGAAGGTGGAAGCGCTGGAACACAAGTCGCGCCGGCAGGACGTGCTGGTCGACGACGAGCTGATTTACGCCTTCTACGACGACAAGCTGCCGGCCCACGTGTTCAGCGGCGCGACGCTGCTGAAGTGGTGGCGCGAGGCCAGCAAGTCCGACGACAAGCTGCTTCGGCTCAGCCAGGACGAGCTGATGCGCCATGAGGCCGCGGGCGTCACCAGCGAGGCCTTTCCCAAGGTCATCCGCCTCGGCGGCGTCGACTGCGCAGCGAACTACCTGCACCAGCCCGGCGACGCGCGCGACGGGCTGACGGTGACCGTGCCCCTCTTTGCGCTCAACCAGGTCAGCGAGGAGCGCGCCGAGTGGCTGGTGCCGGGCATGCTGGCGCAGAAGGTCACGGCGCTGCTGAAAAGCCTGCACCAGAAGCCGCGCGCCCGGCTCACGCCGCTGCCGGACTTTGTCGCCGAGTTCATCGAGCTGACTCCCTTCGGTCAGGGCGGGCTGGTCGAAGTGCTGCTGAAGGCCGTCAAGGAGCGCACCCAGCTCGCGGTGCAGCGCAACGACTTCAAGCTGGAGCAGCTCGCGCCGCATCTGTTCATGAACTTCCGCGTGGTGGACGAGCATGGCCGCCAGCTCGGCCAGGGCCGGCAGCTCGCCGCGCTGAAGGCGGAGCTGGGCGGCCAGGCGCGCTCGGCCTTCCAGGCGCTCGCCGCCCTGAAGTTGCCCGCCAAGGAAGAAGCCCCCAAGCCGGCACCGGCACCGGTCGCAGGCAAGGGCGTTCGGGCCGACGTGGTCAAGAAGCCCGAGCCGGCCCGCGATGCCAGCCAGACCTACACCGACTGGACCTTTGGTGAGCTGCCCGAGCTGTTGGAGGTCCGCAAGGGCGGCCAGACGCTGATCGGCTTCCCGGCGTTGATCGACAAGGGCGCGCATGTCGAGATCGAGGTGTTCGACGAACCCGAGGTCGCCGCAGCCAAGCACCGCGCCGGCCTGCGCCGTCTGATCGCGCTGCAGCTCAAGGAGCCGTTGAAGTTCCTGGAGAAGAACATTCCCGACCTGCAGCGCATGTCGGTGCTGTTCATGGGCCTGGGCACCGCCGAGGAGCTGCGCGACCAGATCATCGGCGTCGCGCTGGACCGCGCCTTTCTGGGCGACCCGCTGCCGACCGATCCGATCTCTTTCAAGAGGCGCATTGAGGAAGGCCGCAGCCGGCTGAACCTGATCGCGCAGGAGGTGGCGCGTGCGGTGCACGCCGTGCTGCAGGAGCTGGCCAACGCAACCCGCAAGCTCAAGGACGCTCGGCCGCCCAAGGACGTGGGCGACGACATCACCGCGCAACTGCAGCGTCTCGTGCCCAAGCGCTTTGCGCTCGACACGCCGTGGGCACAGCTGCAGCACCTGCCGCGCTACCTGAAGGCCGTCACCGCGCGGCTCGACAAGCTGCGTGCCGACGCCGCCCGCGACGCCAAGCTGATGGCCGAGGTCAAGCCGCTGGAGCAGCGCTACACGCGCCGGCTGGCCGAACTGAAGGGCGTGAAGGACGCCCGGCTGGACGACTTCCGCTGGCAGCTGGAGGAGCTGCGCGTCAGCCTGTTTGCTCAGGAGCTGCGCACGCCGCAGCCGGTCAGCGTGAAGCGGCTGGACAAGGTCTGGAGTCAGCTGTCCAACTGATGGCCGGGCCGCGGCTGCGCGCACCGCGGTGTCGGCAAGCTGGTTTGCCACAGCAGGCATGGAAATCTGTCGCATTTCGGTGATTGCGTGCACGCGTGGGGCCTCCGGCCTGGAGTCCAATGCAGGGATCGCAAGCTCTATTGCCCTCTCCCGTCTGCCGTGCCCGACTCCAGTTCCGCCGCCCAACCTTTGAGGAGCTTTGGCCGCTTTGAGCTGCGCGCCCTGCTGTGCAAGAGCGCCCGCAGCCTGATCTGGCGCGTCTTCGATGCGCGCCATGGCCAGGAGTTGACCCTGTGCATGCCGCGCGACAAGCCCAACAGCGCGCCGGCACTGGAGCATTGGCTGCGCATGGCCCAGGGCGCGGAGCGCGTGCAGCATCCCAACCTGGCATCGCCCTTCGAGATCGGTCAGGTCGAGAACTGGCCCTATGTGGCCTACGACCGGGGCCTGGGCGAGACCTTGGACGAACGCCTCGCCCGCCAGCCCGCGCCCCTGCCCATCGACGCCGCAAGCTGGGTGGCGCAGCTGCTCGAAGGCCTGGCCTTCGCGCACGAGGCCGGCCATGCCCATCGCGACATCCAGACCGCCAGCCTGATCATCGACGCGCACGACAAGGTCAGGTTGATCGGGCTGGAGGTCGCGCAGGAGGTGTTCCCTGCCAATGTGGACTTCAATGCCGTCACGCGCCGTGCGGCGCGCGAGTCGGCCGAGGAAGACGTGCTCTGCGTTGGCCTGCTGCTCCACCGCATCCTGAGCGGCAAACCGGTGCTGGAAGAGAACGACCTGCAGCAGGTCGTGGAGCAGATGCAGCCCGCATCGCCGCGCATGGGCCGCGAGATCGTGCGCCTGGGCTGGGAAACGCCACACCCGATTCCCGACCCGCTGCGCGCGATCTGCAACCGCGCGACCGACCGCCAGTTGCGCCAGCGTTACCACCTCGCCCGCAGCTTCTGGCGTGCGCTGGACGGCTGGCGCCAGGCCGCCGCCTACGACGATGGCGGGCCCATCGTGCTGCTGCTGGACAAGCTGCAGCGCATTGGCCACCTGCCCACCACCACCACCGGCATCCACCGTTTCACGGCAGGCTCGGGCCTGGAGGCGCAGCATGCCAGCGCGCTGTCGCAGCTGGTGCTCCGGGACATGGCCCTCAGCCTGGAGCTGGTGCGGCGGGTCAACAACGCACTGAAGCAGAACGGCCACCAGGGTGAGACCGTGCTGAACATGCAGCGCGCGATCCAGATGCTGGGCCTGGATGGCGTGCAGCTTGCGGCCAATGCGCTCAAGCCCTGGCCGGGCCCGCTCGCGCCGGTGGCGGCCGAGATGCTGCGCCAGCTGATGGCGCGTGTCAGCAAGGCGGCCCAGGTGGCCCAGGCGCTGCGGCCGGCCGGCTACGACGGCGAGGTCGTGCAGCTGATCACGGTCATGCAGAACCTCGGCCGGCTGCTGACGCAATACCACTTCCCCGACGACGCCCAACAGATCCGCCAGTTGATGCTGCCGCCGGAACCCACCGAAGACCTGCCCAACCCGCCCTCGTTGAGTGAGCAGGCAGCGGCCTATGCGGTGCTGGGCTGTGACCTCGACACGCTGGGCCAGGCCGTGGCCCGGCATTGGGGCCTGGGCGACGAGCTGCTGCAGATGATCCGCCGCCAGCCGCGGGATCTGCCGGTGCATCCGCCGCGCAGCGACGCCGACACGCTGCGCCTGACCTGCAGCCTGGCCAATGAGCTGATCGACGCGCTGGGGCTGCCCGAGACGCGGCGGCGCACCGGCGTCGAGGTCGCGACGCGACGCTATGCCAAGGCCTTGGGGCTGGGCCTGCGCGAGGTCATGGAGGCCCTCAACCCCGGGGCGCCACGCCCGCCCACCGCGGCCCCCGACGGCTCGCCGGCGCCGTCGCCGGGCGAGCGACTCACCAGCCGCAGCGGCTCCTGACGGTGTCCATCGATGGCTGAAGACCTGCCGCCACTGGGCCGCTTCCGTCTGCTGCAGCGCTTGGGTGAGGGCGCTCAGGCGACGGTCTGGCTGGCGCATGACCCCTTGCTGGACCGCGAGGTCGCGGTCAAGCTGCTGAAGCCGGCCGCCGAGCCCGGCAGCGTCGATGAATGGCTTCATGAGGCCCGTGTCGTCAGCCGGCTCACCCACCCGAATATAGTGCCGGTCTTCGAGGCCGACACCCAGGGCGGCCGCTCCTACCTGGTGTTCGAATATGTCAGCGGTGGCACGCTGAGCCAGCGGCTGCGCGCCGGCCCGAGGATGACGGCCGCCGAGGCGGTGACGCTGATGCTGGGTGTGCTGGACGGCCTCACCGCCGCACACGCGGCCGGCCTGGTTCATCGCGACCTGAAGCCGAGCAACATCCTGCTCGACGCCCGCGGCCGTCCACGGGTGATGGACTTCGGCATTGCGGCGCGTGTGGCGCCCGGCAGCGACCAGCCGAGCCGGGTGGTCGGCACACCGGGCTATATCTCCCCCGAGGCGGCACGTGGCGCGCCGGCTCACCCGCAGATGGATGTGTTCGCGGCGGCGCTGATGCTGGCAGAGATGCTGTGCAACCAGCGCCTCAACCACGACCCCGACCCGTGGCGGACGATCCAGCGCGTGCAGACGACGGACCTGATGCTGCCCTCGGGCCTGCCGGCCGATGTCGACGATGCGCTGCGCGCCATCGTGCAGCGCGGCCTGGCGCGCGAACCCGCCGCGCGCTGGCCAAGCGCCGCGCTGATGCGCGACGCCCTCGCTGCCTGGCTGCGCCCGGTGGCCGAGCCGCCCGCCGACGCGCCGGATGCGCCGGTGCTCGACTTCCTGCTACGCCGCATGCGGCACCGCAGCGACTTCCCGGCGCTGTCCGACGCGATCCAGCGCATCCAGCGGCTGACGCAGTCCGAGCACGAGAGCCTCGGTCAGCTGTCCAACGAGATCCTGAAGGACGTGGCGCTCACGCAGAAGCTGCTGCGCCTGGTCAACACCGCGGCCTACCGGCATGCCGGCGGTGGCATCAGCACCGTGTCGCGCGCGGTGGCGCTGATCGGCTTCGCCGGCATCCGCAACCTGGCGCTCAGCCTCGTGCTGCTGGAGCGCATGGAGAACAAGGCCCATGCGCAAAGGCTGCGCGAGGACTTCCTGCGTTCGCTGATGGCGGCGTCGCTCGCCCGCGAGCTGTGCGCCAACCCGCGGGACGCCGAGGAGGCCTTTCTCGGCGCGATGCTGCATCACCTTGGCCGCACGCTGACCGAGTTCTACTTCCCGGAAGAGGCCGACGCGGTGCGGCGCCTCGTCAGCCCGCTCGACGACGGCGCGCCACCGCTGAGCGAGGCAGCGGCGTCGGCCCAGGTGCTGGGCCTGAGCTACGAGGCCCTCGGCCTCGGTGTCGCTCGCCAATGGGGCCTGCCCGAAAACCTGCAGCGCGCGATGCGCCGGCCGATGGGGGAGGCGCCGGCACGGCTGATCGAGGAGGGTCCGGAGCGGCAGCGCTGGCTGGCGCGCGCGGCCAACGACATGGCCGACCTCATCGTGCAGACGCCGCCCGAGCAGGCGCACGCCCGGCTGCGTGCGCTGGCCCAGCGCCATGCGCGCGCCTTCGGGCTGAGTGCCGAGGCCTTTGAACAGGCGGCCGATACCGCCCGCCAACGCCTGGCGCAGATGACCGAGGCCCTGGACCTGCACCTGCCGCGAGATTCGCGTGCCCAGCGACTGCTGGTGCCGCTGACCGCAGCCCCCGACGACTCGCTGACGGTGCATGAACTCGCACCGACCCAGGTGCTCGATCGCAGCGCGCCGGGCAGGCCGCCGCAGCCGGTGGCGGCGGGCGAGTTGCTGGCGGCCGGCATCCAGGAGATCACCGACGCGATGGTCGAGGGCCTGCAGCTCAATGCGGTGCTGCGGATGGTCCTGGAGACCATCTACCGGGCGTTGGGGCTGCGCCGGGTGATTTTCTGCCTGCGCGACGCTCGCGGCCAGGCGCTGACCGGCCGGCTCGGCGTGGGCGCCGACGTCGAGCGGCTGGCGCCGCGGCTGCGCGTGGACCTGTCCGCCCAGCCGCCGGACCTGCTGGCCGCCGTCTGCCTCAAGGGCGCCGACACGCTGATCCAGGATGCCGGCGCCGCCAACATCGCAAGCCGACTGCCGGAGGGCTTCAAGACCGAGTTCGGCGCGAAGAGCTTTCTGCTGCTGCCGTTGACGCTCAAGGGCGCGCCGCTGGGTCTGATCTATGCCGATCGCGCGGAGGCCGGCGGTGTCACGCTGGGCGACAAGGAGTTGTCGCTGCTGCGCACCTTGCGCAACCAGGCGGTGATGGCCTTCCGCCAATCGGCCGGCTGAGCGGAGAAGGGGTGACGAGCCTTACCCCCGGCACTGGTTGCAACGCTTAGGGCTGCTTGGTTCCCCACCTGACCCGGTTGGGCGCGCTTCCATGCGGGGAGGCCCGTCAGGGCGCATTCTAGCCGGGCAGCAACTGGCGGTTGATCGACAGGTCCATCGCGAGTGCGAGGAGGGCCAGCGCCGTGAGGTAGCCCAGCAGGTGCAGGCGTTGCTGCGTCATCGCCCAGTGGCCGCAGGCCCAGTAGCCCACCAGGGCGAGCAGCTTGACGCCCAGCCACCCGTCCCGCACCGGGCTGTAGCCGAGCGAGCCCCACAGGCTCAGGCCGGTGACCACCAGGCAGGTGTTCACGCCGAACACCAGCACCATCAGCCGGGCGTCCTTGGCGATCTCCTGCAGCCGGGCGTTGCCGAACTGGAACAGCAGCCCGCGGACGAAGAAGAGGCCGACGCTGCACCAGGCCAGCAGCACATGCCACTGGACCATCGGCTGGTAGTACCAGTCCATCGTGCGCGCGGCGCCGGGCTCAGCGCAGGTGCAGGTCGTCTTCGCTGAAGCGCACGCCCAGCGGCTCGATCAGCAGCTGCTTCTCACCGGCCTCGACCGTGCCGGCCACCCAGGCGGCGATGCCGCAGTCGCGCGAGATCTGCGCGGTGCGTTCGGCGTCTTCCGCCTTCACGAAGATCGCGAAGCCGGCGCCCATGTTCAGCGTGGAGTAGGCCTCGCGGTCGTCCTGGCCGGCCTGCTGCTGGATGAAGGCCAGCACGGCCGTCTTCGGCGGCACCGTGTGGATGCGGTAGGTCAGCGCGCTCGGGTGGCGCAGCAGCTTGCGCCAGCCGTGGCCGGTGATGTTGGCGCAATAGTGCGGCGCGATGCCGGCCTTCCACAGCGCTTCGGTAACGGGCGAGTACAGCGCGGTCGGCGCGAGCAGGGCCTCGCCATAGGTCAGGCCGGGCTCGATCTCGGTCAGGTAGCCCTGCGGCAGCCGCTCGGCCAGCTTGCGGGCCAGGCTCAGGCCGTTGGCGTGGATGCCGCTGGAGGCCAACAGCACGATGGCGTCGCCGGGGCCGAGCTGGTCGCCGACCGAGAGGCGTTCCTTCGGGTTGATCAGCCCGGTGCAGGACGCGGCCAGGTCGATGCGGCCGTCTTCCACGATGCCGGCCAGCGCCGGCGTTTCGCCGCCACCCCAGGCGACCTGGCAGGTGTCGCAGGCGGCCTTCCAGCCGGCCACCAGCGCCTGGGCGCGCTGGGCGTCACCGAACCAGTCGCTGCCGCCGGCGGCCCAGTAGGCCTGCACGACCAGCGGCGTGGCGCCCACGGTGATCAGGTCGTTCACCGCCATCGCGATGGTGTCCTGCGCGATGCCGGCGAAGTAGCTCTTGCCCGTCAGCGTGGCCATCTCGTCGGCCACCAGGGTCTTGGTGCCCAGGCATTCGACGATGGAGGCGATGTAGAACGGCCCGACGTCCACGACATAGGCCGATTCGCCCCGTGAGGCCTTGACCTCGCTGAAGCCGTGGCCCGCCAGGTGGCTGGCCGTGGCCGCCGCCGCGCGCTGGGCGGTGATCTTGAGCGGATCGATCAGGTCGTAGTTGACGCCGGCCTGGTCGTAGGTGAGGGGGGCTGCGGAGGAGGTCATCCCGCAATTATCGGCGGAGGGGCCACCTAGAATCCGCCGCCATGAGTTACCAGGTCCTGGCCCGCAAATACCGCCCACAGAGTTTCGAGCAGCTCGTCGGCCAGGAGCATGTCGTGCAGGCGCTGGCCAATGCGCTGACGCAAGGCCGGCTGCACCATGCCTATCTGTTCACCGGCACGCGCGGCGTCGGCAAGACGACGGTGTCGCGCATCCTGGCCAAGAGCCTGAACTGCACCGGGCCGGACGGCACGGGCAGCATCACGGCCCAGCCCTGCGGCGTGTGCAACGCCTGCCGTGACATCGATTCGGGCCGCTTCGTCGATTACGTCGAGCTGGACGCTGCCTCCAACCGCGGCGTCGAGGAGATCTCGCAGCTGCTGGACCAGGCGGTCTACAAGCCGGTCGTCGGCCGCTTCAAGGTCTACATGATCGACGAAGTGCACATGCTGTCGAACACCGCGTTCAACGCGATGCTCAAGACGCTGGAGGAGCCGCCCGAGTACCTGAAGTTCGTGCTCGCGACGACTGACCCGCAGAAGGTGCCGGTCACCGTGCTGTCGCGCTGCCTGCAGTTCAACCTGCGCCCGATGGCCGCGGCCGATGTGCAGATGCACCTGGGCAATGTGCTGGGCGCGGAGCACGTGCCGGCCGAGCCGGGTGCGCTGCGGCTGCTGTCGCGCGCCGCGCGCGGGTCGATGCGCGATGCGCTGTCACTCACCGACCAGGCCATTGCGTTCGGCGCGGGCCAGCTGACCGAAGCGGGTGTGCGGCAGATGCTGGGCAGCGTGGACCGCGGCCATGTGGTATCCATCGTCGATGCGCTGGCGGCCGCCAGCGGTGAGGCGGTGGTCGCCCAGGCCGATGCGCTGCGGAGTGCGGGCCTGTCGGCCGCGGGCACGCTGGAAGACCTGGCCACGCTGTTCCAGCAGATGGCGCTGGCGCAGGCGGCGCCGACGGCGCTCGATGATGCCGACCCGGAGACGGCCGAGATCCGCCGCCTCGCCGCCGCGCTGCCGGCCGACGAGGTCCAGCTGATGTACAGCATGGCCTTGCACGGCCGCGCCGAACTGCACCTGGCGCCGGACGAATACGCCGGCCTGCTGATGGTGCTGCTGCGCATGCTGGCGTTCCGGCCCGCGGGCACTGTCCCGAAGCCGGTGAAGGCCGCAGCGCTGGCGCGCCCGCCCGCGGTCGCCAAGGCCGTGGTGGCGGTGCCGCTGCCCAAGGCGGTGGGCGCGCCGCCGGTCGCTGCGGCGCCTCAGGCCGCGGCCGCAGCCCTTGCTCCGGCCGTGACCGAGGCCCCGCAGCAGGCCGAGCCGGCCGCGTCCAGCTTTGCCGCGCGGCTGCGGCCGCGCCCGGTGGCGCCCGCGGCCGAGCCCGATGGCATCGACCCCGACGGCCCGCCTCCCGATGAGGTGCCGCCGCCGTGGATGGACGCCGACGACACGCCCCGTGCGGTCGGTGCGGTCGCGGAGCCGCGCGATGAGCCGGACGCGCCGCGCCGCGCCGTGCTGCGCGAGACCGCCGAAGGCGCTCTCTGGGCCGAGCGCATCGCGGGGCTGAACCTCGTCGGCATGACCGGCGAGCTGGCCCGCCAGGCCCAGGCCCTGGGCTGCACGAGCGTCGACGGCCGCGAGGTCTGGTCGCTGCGGGTCGAGCGCGAATCGCTGCGCGCGCCGGCCCTGGTCGCCAAGCTCGAAGCCGCGCTCGGCGCCCGGCTGGACATCGAGGCCGGCGTGGCCGAGGACTCGATCGCGCTGCGAACCGTTGCGCGCGCCGAGGCCGAGCAGCGCGCCGCCGAAGACCTCGCCGCGTCGCACCCGATGACGCGCACCTTGCTTTCCCAATTCCCGTCGGCCCGCATCCTGCCCGGTTCGGTGCAGCCGCTGACACCCACCCCCTGATCCCGAAGGACACGATCATGATGAAAGGCCAACTCGCCGGCTTGATGAAGCAAGCCCAGGCGATGCAGGACAACCTGAAGAAGGCGCAGGAAGAACTCGCCCATATCGAGGTCGAGGGCCAGAGCGGCGCCGGCCTGGTCAAGGTCGTGATGACCTGCAAGAACGAGGTCCGCCGCGTCACCATCGACCCCAGCCTGCTGGACGACGACAAGGACATGCTGGAGGACCTCGTGGCCGCCGCCTTCAATGACGCCGCGCGCCGCGCCGAGGCGACCAGCGCCGAGAAGATGGGCAAGCTGACCGCCGGCATGCCCCTGCCGCCCGGCATGAAGTTCCCGTTCTGATGGCCCACCCCCGAGGCGCTGCGCGCCTCCCCCTCAAGGGGGCGCAGCCAGTGGCCTGGCGGAGCCAGTTCCACGGCTGCTGCTCGGTGAGATCGCGCCTGCGGCGGCGATCGTCTGCTGACGGACTGGCTTCGGTTTGAATGCACTGGACTCGTTGATCGAGGCGCTCAAGCGCCTGCCCGGCGTGGGCCAGAAGTCGGCCCAGCGCATGGCCTACCACCTGCTGCAGCACGACCGGCTGGCGATGCCGCGGCTGGCCGACGCGCTGACCTCGGCGGGCGAGCGCATCAAGCATTGCGAGCGCTGCCACACCTTCAGCGAGACGCCGATCTGCGCCGTCTGCGCGGACGGGCAGCGCGACGGCCGGCTGCTCTGCGTGGTCGAGACGCCGGCGGACCAGGCCGCATTGGAGCGCACCGGCTCCTACCGGGGCTATTACTTCGTGCTGCTGGGCCGGCTGAGCCCGCTGGACGGCGTCGGCACGCGCCAGATCGGCGCGGCCGAGCTGCTGGTGCGCGCCAGCGAGGCGGGCGTCGAGGAGGTCATCCTCGCGACCAGCTTCACCGCCGAGGGCGAGGCCACGGCCCATGTGCTGGCCGAGGCATTGCGGGCCCGTGGCATCAGGTCGACACGGCTCGCACGCGGCGTGCCGGTGGGCAGCGAGCTCGAGTATGTGGACCTCGGCACCATCGCCCATGCCTTGTCGGACCGCCGTTGAGCGAGGACACCATGACCATGGCCCAGATCTGCCTGCTGATTGCCTGCCTGCTGCCCATTGGCTGCACCTTGATCGCCAAGTTCCAGGGCATCGGCAAGCGCCGCCGCGACGGCGGCTTCGACAACCACCGGCCCCGCGAATGGCTGGCCACGCTTGAGGGCTGGCGGGCGCGTGCCAACGCGGCACAAGCCAACAGCTGGGAGGCGCTGCCGGTGTTTGCCGCCGGCCTGTTCGTGGCCCACCAGCACCAGGCCGCCCAGGCCACGGTGGACGCGTTGGCGCTCGGCTTCGTCGCGGCCCGGCTGGGTTTCATCGCGGCCTATCTGGCCGACCGGGCCTCGCTGCGCTCGCTGCTCTGGTTCGGCGGCTTCGCGTCCAGCCTCGCGCTGTTCTTCGTCCGCTGAACCGGCCTCAGGGCGCGGCGGCCGCGACCACGGTGCGGCCGCGGCCCAGCTTGGCGGCCTTGGCCGGAGCCTTGGCGGCCGCCACCCGAACCGGCGCTGCGGATGACGGCGCGGTGTACACGACGACGGCCTGGCCCGGTTTGAAGCGGGCATTGGCGCCGACCTTGTTCCACTGCGCGACCTGCTCGGCGCGCAGCTGGTAGCGCGCGGCGACGCTGGCCACCGTGTCGGCCTTGCCGGCCTTGAAGCTGACGCGGCGCAGCGGCGGCGCGTCGGGCGCGAGGTTCAGCGCGGCGCTGTCGGCCAGCTGGCCGGACACATCGGCGACGACATGTTCGCCGCGCGGCACCAGCAGCGTCGAGCCGGCTTTCACGAGCATCTTGGGCGGGATCTTGTTGACCTCGCGCAGCTGGGCCTCGGCCATGCCGGTGCGCTTGGCAGCCTCGGCCGGGCTCATGGTCTTGGGCACGATCCAGGCGGTCCAGCTTGCCATCGGGCCGCGGTTCTCGCCGACATGGCTGGCCAGGTTTTCGGCGAAGACGCTGGCCTGCTCGTAGGGCAGCAGCACCTGGGGTGTGGCCGCCGCGAGGATGACCGGCTTGTTCATCTGCGGGTTGAACTGCTGGAAGGTTTCCAGCGAGACGCCGGCCAGGCGGGCGGCCAGCTCGACATCGATGTCGCGCTCGATCCTCACGCTCAGGAAATAGGGGTGGTTGGCCACCGGCGGCAGCGTGAGTGCATAGCGCTCGGGCGCGAGAACGATGTTTTTGACCGCCTGCAGCTTGGGCACGTAGTAGCGCGTTTCGTCGGGGATCTTCAGGCTTTCGTAGTCGGTCGGCAGGCCCAGACGCTGGTTGCGCGCGACGGCCTTCTGTACATTGCCCGGGCCCCAGTTGTAGGCGGCCAGCGCGAGATGCCAGTCGCCGAACATCTTGTACAGCCGGCCCAGGTAGTCGAGGGCGGCACGCGTCGACGCGAGCACATCGCGGCGGTCGTCGCGGAAGATGTTTTGCTTGAGGTCGAAGTCACGTCCGGTGGCCGGCATGAACTGCCACATGCCGGTGGCCTTGGCGCTGGACACGGCATGCGTGACGAAGGCGCTTTCGACAAAGGGCAGCAGGGCCAGTTCGCTCGGCATGCCGCGCTTCTCGACCTCGTCCAGGATGTGGAAGAGGTAGCGGCTGCCGCGGGTCGTCATGCGCTCGACGTAGTCCGGCCGGGCGCTGTACCAGGCCTCGGCCTTGCGAACCCAGTCGTCATCCAGATCCCGCAGCTGAAAACCCTTGCGCAACCGCGCCCACAGGTCGGCGTTCACGTCGGCCGCGTCGAGGTCCACCTTCTCGCCGGGGCGCAGGGCGTCCTCCAGCAGGCCGGCCGCGCGCTCACGCGTCGGCACGAGGGCGGCGGACGTCGGCGCGGCCGGCAGGGCCGCGGTGATCGCGGGTGTTGGGGCGGGCGGCGTGTCGGCGGCCGGGGCCGATGAGGGCGGGTGCGTGTTGGCGCAGGCGGCGAGCAGCAGGGCCGTGGCGAGCGCGGTGAGGCGGTGGGTCAGCGTCATCGGAATCCGTTCTTCCATTCGCGCAGCGTCGCGAACACATCGACCGGCTCGGGCGCGGCCGCCAGCGTCGACGGGGCGTGGCGCCGGGCGGCGTCGCGCAACGGGGCCTGCTCGCAACGCAGGAAGGGGTTGATCAGGACCTCTTGGCCCATGCGCGCGGGCAGGGTCGGCCGCCCGGCGGCGCGCTCGGCCTCGCACCAGGCAGCGTATGCGGCCAGCGCTGCGTTGTCGGGGTCGACCGCGCGCGCGAAGCGCAGATTGGACAGCGTGTATTCATGGGCGCAGCACACGCGCGTCTCGGGCGGCAGCGCGGCCAGCGACCGCAGCGAGGCATGCATCTGTGCCGCCGTGCCTTCGAACAGCCGGCCGCAACCGGCGCTGAACAGCGTGTCGCCGCAGAACAGCAGCGGGCCCTCGCGGCCGGCCTCGGCCGCGAAGTAGGCGATGTGGCCGGCGGTGTGGCCGGGCACGTCGAGCACGGTGAATTGCAGGCCCAGCAGCTCGACGATGTCCCCGCCGCGCAGGCGCTGCAGCGGCTCGGGCATGGGCTCATGCAGCGGCCCAAAGACCGGGCCGGCCAGGCGCGGGCGCAGCGCGTCAACACCGCCCACGTGATCGCCGTGGTGATGGGTCAATAGAATGCCTGCCAGCGTCAGGCCCCGGGCGTCGAGTGCCGCGGCCACCGGCGCCGCGTCGCCGGGGTCGACGACCAGGGCCTCACGGCCGTCATCCAACAGCCAGAGGTAGTTGTCGTCGAAAGCGGGCAAAGGCGTGAGCGTCAAACCGAGCGTCAATGTGGCGCCAACCCATGACTGATAAAGCGCCAAGTATAGATTTGGCGGCCTGGCTTCAAACGCCGCCCGGCCGGCATCTGTTGGGTTGGGAGCAGGCTCAGGTCGATGCCGCCGTGGCGGACCTGTTCGGCTTCCACGCGCTGCAACTCGGCCTGCCCGAACTGGACGGTCTGCAGGCCAACCGGATGCCGCACCGCTGGGTCGTCGGCCGAGACCTGCAGTGCGATGCCGAGGCGCTGCCCTTCGAGAGCGCCAGCCTGGACCTGGTGGTGCTGCCGCACTCGCTGGAGCTGGCCGTCGACGCCCATGCGCTGCTGCGCGAGGTCGAGCGCGTGCTGCGGCCGGAGGGCCGGCTGATCGTCTTTGGTCTGAACCCGGCCAGCCTGTGGAGCCTGCGCCAGACGCTCGGCCGGTTCAAGCGTCGCGGCGAGCCCTTTCTGCCCCGCGACGGCGACTTCATCGGCTACTGGCGGCTGCGTGACTGGCTCAAGCTGCTGAACTTCGAGGTGGAGGCGGCGCGCTTCGGGGTCTACCGGCCGCCGCTGCGCAGCGAGGTCTGGCTGCAGCGCTGGCAATGGGTGGACGGTGTCGGTTCGCGCTGGTGGCCGGTGCTCGGCGCCGTCTACTTCATCCAGGCGATCAAGCGCGTGCACGGCATGCGCATGATCGGTCTGGCCAGGAATTCACGGCTGGCCGCCAAGAAGGCGCCGGCCGTCGCGCTCAACACGCATCACAAAAAACATGACTGAAACCAAGCCACCGGCGATGGCCATCAAGCGCCCGCAGGTCACGATCTACACCGACGGCGCCTGCAAGGGCAACCCGGGCCCGGGCGGCTGGGGCGCCTGGCTGAGCAGCGGCGGCCACGACAAGGAACTCTTCGGCGGCGAAGCCGGCACGACCAACAACCGGATGGAGCTGACCGCGCCGATCGAGGCCCTGGCCTCGCTCAAGCGCAGCTGCGATGTGGTGATCTACCTGGACAGCGAGTACGTGCGCAAGGGCATCACCGAGTGGATCGTCAACTGGCAGCGCCGCGGCTGGAAGACGGCCGACGGCAAGCCGGTCAAGAACGCCGACCTGTGGATGCGGCTGGACGCGCTGCGCAAGCTGCACCATGTCGAGTGGCGCTGGGTCAAGGGCCACGCGGGCGACCCCGGCAACGAGCGCGCCGATGCGCTGGCCAACCGGGGTGTGGCGGCGCTCGGCCGGGCGGGTCAGTAAAGTCCGCGCGACCCCAGCCTGCACAGGAGCCTTTGATGTTGCGATTCCGAGCGTCTGCCGAGCCCGTGGCCCGCGCTGGTCTCAAGGCCTCGGCCCGGGCGCTGGCCTGGCTGCTGCTGGCGCTGACACCGGCGTGGGTGGCGGCGGACACGACGCTGCGCTTCTGTACCGCCGGCAGCCCCAAGACCTGGGATCCGCAGACGACCGACAGCGGCATCGACCAAGTCGCGCAGTTCCCCATCTTCGGCACGCTGCTGGAAACCCGCCGCGGCTCGGATGAAATCATCCCGGGCCTCGCCGCGAGCTGGACGATCAGCCCCGATGGCCTGGCCTACACCTTCGAGCTCCGACGCGGCGTGAGCTGGCAGCGCGTCGAGGGCTTCAAGCCCTCGCGCGAGTTCAACGCCGACGACGTGCTGTTCAGCTTCGAGCGCCTGCTCAACCGCGGCGCGGGCCTCGGTGGCGCGTATGCGAAGGCCCTGCCGGCGGTGTCGCCCTATGCCGTGTCCTTTGGCTGGGACAAGCTCATCGACAAGGTCGACAAGCTGGGCAGCCACCAGGTCCGCATCACGCTGACGCAGCGCGATGCGGCCTTTCTGCCGGCATTGACCGGCGCCTTTGCGTCCATCCAGTCGGCCGAGTTGGCCGCCCAGCTGCTGAAGGCCGGAACACCCGAGCGAATCGCGCAGATGCCGGTGGGCACCGGTCCCTTCGCGCTGAAGAGTTTCCGGGCCGACAGCGTGATCCGCTATGTGAAGCACCCGACCTGGTGGCGCCAGGCCGAGCGGCCCCGGGCCGACCAGCTGGTGTATGCGATCACGCCGGACGCGACCGTGCGTGCCCAGCGCCTGAAGCGCGATGAATGCGACATCGCGGCGGCCGTCGGCCCGGCGGAGCTGGAGGATCTGCAGAAGGACGCCGGCATCAAGCTCGCGACCGCGCCGGGCATGAACGTCGGCATCCTGGCCTACAACACGCGCCGCCCGGCGCTGTCCAAGGTCGAGGTGCGTCAGGCCCTGGACATGGCGATCGACAAGGCCGCCATCGTGCGCACGGTCTACGGCGATGCCGGCACCCTGGCCACCAGCCCGGTGCCGGCGGCCAACTGGGCGCATGACGCCAGCCTCCCGCCGACGCCGCATGACCCGGCCAAGGCCAAGGCCCTGCTGCAGAAGGCCGGCGTGCTGCCGCTGAACCTGACGCTGTGGGCCATGCCTGTCGTGAGGGCCTACAACCCCAACGGCCAGCGCATGGCGCAGATGATCCAGGCGGACTGGGCCCGGGTCGGCGTGAACGCCCGCATCGTCAGCTACGAATGGGGCGAGTATCTGCGCCGCATCGACGCCGGCGACCATGACGCTGCCCTGATCGGCTGGCTCAGCGATACCGAGCCGGCGGGCACGGCCGGGCAGCTTGCCTGCGGGGCCGCCAGCGGCACCTTCTGGTGCAACCCGGCCTATGACCAGTTGCTGGCCCAGGCCCGTCAGGCCCTCAAACGGGAAGACCGCAAGGTCTTCTACGACAAGGCCCAGCGGCTCGCGATGCAGCAGCTGCCCTGGTCGCCAATCGCCTATGGCCGCATGGCCGTGCCGCTGCGCGCCGCGGTGAAGGGCTTCGTGCTCGACCTGGACGGCAGCATTTACCTGGACGGCGTGCTTCCACGCTGAGGAGAACAAGACATGAGCATCAAGAGCGACAAGTGGATCCGCCGCATGGCCGAGCAGCACGGCATGATCGAACCCTTCGAACCGGGCCAGGTGCGCGAGGTCGACGGCCGCAAGATCGTCAGCTACGGCACCAGCAGCTACGGCTACGACATCCGCTGCGCGCCGGAGTTCAAGGTCTTCACCAACATCCACAGCACCGTGGTGGACCCGAAGAACTTCGACGAGAACAGCTTCGTGGACGTCAACAAGGACGTCTGCATCATCCCGCCCAACAGCTTCGCGCTGGCCCGCACGGTCGAGTACTTCCGCATCCCGCGCAATGTGCTGACGGTCTGCCTGGGCAAGAGCACCTACGCCCGCTGCGGCATCATTGTCAACGTGACGCCGTTCGAGCCCGAGTGGGAAGGCTATGTGACGCTGGAGTTCAGCAACACGACGCCACTGCCGGCCAAGATCTACGCCGGCGAGGGCTGCGCCCAGGTGCTGTTCTTCGAGAGCGACGAGGTCTGCGAGGTCAGCTACAAGGACCGTGGCGGCAAGTACCAGGGGCAGGTGGGGGTGACCCTGCCCAAGGCCTGAGTGCGCCGGCTGCGTCCTATCGAGGCGTGGCCAGATAGCGGATCAGCCCCATCCGCCCCGCCCGCATCACCCGCTTGTGATTCCACCGGAAGATCGGTGCCAGCAGCGGCGCCAGCGTCCGCAGCAGGCCCGGTGGCAGCGTGACCCGCCAGACAAAGGTCACGTCGGTGTGCCCGCCTGCCTCGGGCGTGGCCTGCTTCATCAGCCAGATGCCTTCGCCGGCCAGCGTGCCGGCGGCACGGGCGCGCAGGCGCTCCTCGCGCACCACCTCGGTCACCTCCAGCGCCAGGTGCAGCCGATAGCCCAGGCCGGTGCGGAAGCTGATCTGCTGCACACGGCCGACGCCGAGCTCGTCGCCGTTCCTCAACCGCCGCACATCCACCACACCCGGCCACCACCGCGGCCAGTGCTCGGTTTCGGTGATGGCCCGCCAGACGCGGGGCACCGGTGCGTCCAGGCGCCAGTGGCTGACAAGGTCGAAATAGGCGGTCTGAGGCATGTGAATGGGATACGCCGTCGTGGTCGGCCTAGATTCCTGGCCCGAGCCTGCATCCGGAATTGTGGCGGCTGCGTATACCCGCGCATGAACACCCCGACCGCCAGCCCCGCCCAGGCTCGCGCCATCCGCCAGCGCCTGCTTGAGCGGGTGGCCGACAGCGATGACAGCCACCTGACCGTGCCGGCTGGCGCGGCCGGCTGGCAGCCCTTCTTTGACGGCGTGCGGATCAAGGTGCTGCATGAGAAAGACGGGGTGCTGAGCTATCTGCTGCATCTCGCGCCCGGGGCCCGCCTCGATGCCCACCGCCATCCGCAGGACGAGGAATGCCTCGTGCTGGAGGGGGTGCTCAAGGTGGGCAGCCAGATCGAGGTCGGCCCGGGTGGCTACCATCTCGCCCGGGCCGGCAGCTTGCATGCCAGCATCAGCACCGAAACGGGCGCGACCATCTTCCTGCGCGGCGCCGAGCCGCATATGGACCAACTCCTGGTTTGAGGTTTGCCATGACCCTTCCCCACCCGACCGAGCCCAGCGACGAGGTGCCTGCGCATGCGCTGCTCTTTGACGATGACGTCGAACTGCAGGGCGAGCCGGCCGAGCCCGAGGTCGCCGAGGCCGAGACGGGCCGGCAGGGCAGCGAGCCACTGGACGATGCCCGGCTTGAGGCCTGGATCGCCGCCATCGTCGACCACGACGAGCGGGCCCTGATGGCGTTGTACGAGGCCACGCTGTCGCGGGTCTACGGCCTGGTGCTGCGCCTGGTGCGCCGGCCCCAGCTAGCCGAGGAGGTGGCCGAGGAGGTGTATTTCCAGGTCTGGCGCCAGGCGCCACGCTTCGACGCCGCACGGGGCCGCCCGCTGACCTGGCTGCTCGGCATGGCGCGCTCGCGGGCCATCGACGCGATCCGCCGCGAGGCGCGCTACCAGCATGAGTCGCTCGACGAGGATGCCCACAACGTCACCGCGTCGTTGTCTGCGCCAACGGCGGAGTCCGGCGATGAGCTGTTGGCGGTGGCCCAGGGGCATGCCGCACTGCACCGCGCCCTGCTGCTGCTCAAGCCCCAGCCACGCCAGCTTGTCGCGCTGGCCTTCTTCAACGGCCTCTCGCACGAGGAGATCGCGAGCCAGACCCATCTTCCCCTCGGCACGGTCAAGTCGCAGATCCGCCGCGCGTTGATCACGCTGCGCGAGGCGCTGGGCGACACTGCGGCGCATGCCATGCCGGCCTGAGGTTGACGCCATGACCACGATGCCGACCATTCCCGAACCCCAAGACGATGACCTCAGCCCGCTGCTCAGCGAGCCCTTTGCGCGTGCCTGGATCGCGCCCACGCCCGCCGCGCGGGGGCCTGTCGGCGAGCGTTTGAGCGGTCGCCTGCAGCGCTCTCTCGACGCCGAGCGCGGCATGGTCACCGTGCGCCAACGCAGCAGCCGCTTCGAGCCGCTGGATTGCGGCGTGCAGCGGCGCTGGCTCTACCGCGCCCCGGCCGAGCGTGCGCTGCGGCCCGGCGAGCCGCGTTCGGCCGCGGTGCTGGAACTGGAGGCCGGCGCTTCCATCCGCCTGGGCGCCGGCGGCCTGCGTGAGTTCCTGGTCATGCAGGGCCGGGTGGCGATCGACGGCGAGCCGCTGGGCCCGCGCGACTTCCTGCTGCTGCCGCCCGGCAGCACGCCGCAATTGGTCAGCAGCGAGGGCGCCCAGGTCTTCGTCCGCGAGGCCGAGGGCCCGGCGGCCGAGCGCACGCTGGTGCGCGATGCCGAAGCCGGCTGGCCCGAGTTCGCGCCGGGCATCCGCCGCCGCGTGCTGTGGAGCGGCGCCGGCCAGGCCTCGCTGCTCTACCGCGCCGACCCCGGCGCCAGCGTGCCGGTGCACAGCCACGGCCATGACGAGGAATGCCTGATGGTGCAGGGCGAGCTCTTCCTGGACGACCTGTTGTTGCAGCAGGGCGACTACCAGCTCGCGCCCGCCGGCACTGGACATCGCATCACCGAGACCGACACCGGCGTCATCCTCTACGCGCACGGTGACCTTGACCTGCGCTTCACCTGAGCCCGGTCGGTCGGCCGGGGCTGGCAGCGGAGTGAGCCGTGAGCCGCCCCCGAACGAGGGCCGGGCGAAGCCCGCTCATCGACCCTGCACAGAGCGCGGCTGCGGCCGCCTGAGCCTCGCGCGGTGGTGACCCCGGTCATGCGGGCCCGGTGGCTCCATGCGCTGCAAAGCCTGCCTTTCCTCACTCCACGGCGGGGCGGCGCCCCGGTTAGGCTTGCGGGTTTATTGCATCGGTGAACTTCTGCATGACCCGTCACACCCTCTCGCTGCTGGCCCTGGCTTCCCTGGCCGCCACCACCGCCCATGCCACCGAAGGCATGTGGATGCCCAAGCAACTGCCGCAGATCTCCAAGGCGCTGAAGGCCGAGGGCCTCGCGCTCGACCCGGCCAGCCTGAAGGACCTGACCGCCTTCCCGATGGGCGCGGTCGTGTCGCTCGGTGGCTGCACCGCCAGCTTCGTGTCGCCCCAGGGCCTGGTCGTCACCAACCACCACTGCGCCTACGGCAGCATCCAGTACAACTCCAAGCCCGAGCGCGACCTGATCAAGAACGGCTTCTACGCCGCCACGCTGGCCGATGAGCTGCCCGCCGCACCGGGCAGCCGCGTGCTGGTGACGGTCGACATGAAGGACGTCAGCGCCGAGATCCTGAACGACAAGACCCGCGCCCTGACCGGCAAGGCCCGCACCGACGCGATCGAGGCCACTGAGAAGCAGCTGGTCGCCGCCTGTGAGGCCGACAAGGGCCACCGCTGCAATGTCTACCCCTTCTTCGGCGGCCTGCAGTACCAGCTGATCAAGCAGCTCGAGATCCGCGACGTGCGCCTCGTGCACGCACCGGCCGACATGGTGGGCCGCTTCGGTGGCGATGCCGACAACTGGATGTGGCCCCGCCACACCGGCGACTACAGCTTCTACCGCGCTTACGTCGGCCCGGACGGCAAGCCGGCCGACTTCAGCAAGGACAACAAGCCCTTCACGCCGAAATACCACCTGAAGATCGCGTCCAGCCCGCTGAGCGAGGGCGATTTCGTCATGGTCACCGGCTACCCCGGCCGCACCAACCGCCACCGCCTGCCGCGCGAGGTGGACTTCACCTTCAACTGGGAACATGGCGCCGTCGTCAAGGCCGTCGGCGAGTCCATCGACCTGATCAAGGCCGAGACCGCCGGCCGCCGTGATGCCGAGATCAAGATGGCCGCGCGCATGCAGGGCCTGCAGAACTTCTACAAGAACCGCAACGGCCAGCAGGCCAGCTTTGAGGGAAGCGACATCCTGGCTCGCAAGACGGCTGCCTTCGAGCAGCTCAAGGCCTGGGTGAACGGCAGCCCTGAGCGCAAGGCCAAGTACGGCGCCGATGTGGCCGCGACCGATGCGCTGCTGGCCGAGCGCGAGGCGATTGCCCGCGCCGAGTATCTGCTCGGCTTCGCGACGCCGAGCATGCTCGGCTCCGCCCGCCAGCTCTACCAGCTGGCCCAGGAGCGCGCCAAGCCCGATGCCGAACGCAAGCCCGGCTACCAGGACCGCGACCTGCCGCGCATCCGCGCCGGCCTGCAGTCGCTGGAGCGTCGTTACGACGAAGGTAGCGACAAGCGCCTGGCCGCCCACTTCCTGGCCAAATACCTGGCCCAGCCGGCCGACACGCTGAACGCCGCGCTGCTGAACGCCTGGGGCCTGAAGGCCGGCCAGGACGAGGCCAGCATCCGTGCCCGCCTGGATGCGGTCTATGCCGCCAGCAAGCTGGCCGACACGCCCACCCGGCTGGCGTGGCTGGACAAGGACGTCGCCGCCTTCCAGGCCAGCGACGATGCCTTCATCCGCATCGCTGTGGCGCTCTACGACGACGAGCAGAAGCGCGAGGCGCGCGACAAGGAACTCGCCGGCAAGCTGCAAAAGGCCTATGCCGGCACGCAGCAGGCGCTGATCGACTTCCATGCCAGCCGTGGCGAGGCCGTCTACCCCGACGCCAACAGCACGCTCCGTATCAGCTTCGGCAAGGTCCAGGGCCGCGATACCGGGCGCGACGGCGAGACCTGGACCGCCTTCACGACGCTGCGCGGCATCGTCGCGAAGAAGAAGGGCCCGGACGAAGCGGGCGGCGAGTTCGACGCGCCGCAGGTGCAGCTGGACGCCATCAAGGCCAAGCAGTACGGCAACTACTATGTGAAGAGCCTGGACTCGGTGCCGGTCAACTTCCTGGCCACGCTGGACACCACCGGCGGCAACTCCGGCTCGCCGGTGCTGAACAAGAAGGGCGAGCTCGTCGGCCTGCTGTTCGACGGCACGCTGGACGCCGTCATCTCGGACTGGGACTTCAACCCCAAGAAGGTCCGCAGCATCTGCCTGGATGCGCGCTACATGCTCTGGCAGATGAGCGTGGTCGACAAGGCCACGCGCGTGCTGGACGAGATGGGCATGAAGTAACCCACCCCCTACCGGCTTCGCCGGCCCCCTCCAGGGGGCGCTGCCAGTGGCCCGGCGAAGCCGGTTCCACGGCAGCTGCTGGAAGAGAAGAACGGCAGCGCTGCGCTGCCGTTCTTCGTTTCCGCGTCACTCCTTGGCGACGGCCTCGACCTGGATGCGCAGCGTCACGTCCATCTTGAAGCCCCAGTCGTTGCCGGCGCTGAGGCCGAAGTCTTCTCGGTTGAAGCTGCCGGACGCGTCCGCCCCGCACAGTTCGCGCTTGTGCAGCGGATGCGGGATGCACCTGAGCTGGTGGATGGTCAGCGTCACCGGGCGGGTGCGGCCGTTCAGCGTCAGCTCGCCGGCGACGCGGGCTGGCACGCCCCCCGAGCCACCCTCGAAGCGGCCCTTGAAGCCTGCCGACGGGTTCTTCTCGACGTTGAAGAACTTGTCGCCGCGGGCCCAGGCGTTCATCGCGTCCAGGCCGAAGTCGATGCTGGCGAGCTCCATCTGCACCTCCACGCTGCCCGCGCCGGTCGCCTTGTCGTAGACGATGCTGCCCGAGCTCTTGTTCAGCTTGCCGCGCCAGACCGACAGGCCCATGTGGTCGGCCTCGAAGCTGGGGTAGGTGTGGGAGGGGTCGATCTCGTAGGCCACCGGGGCCGCCGTGGCGGCCGCAGCGAACAGCAGAGGCAGGAGCAGGAGTGGCTTCATGAGGGCGGTTGGGTTGTGGCGGAAGGGCAGGGCCGTGCGATGCCTGACACTACGACGAACCGGACGCCCGTTGCTCGACAGTCGCTGCACGACACCATGAAGTTTCGCCTCCCGCTTGCCCTGCTGACCCTGGCCCTCGCGGCCTGCGCCCCGTTGAAGCCCGGCGGCCCGCCGCCTGAAAAGCGTTACAGCGCTGCCGAGTTGCTGGCGCTGCAGCCTGGCGACTTCAGCTGGCCCGCCACGACGGCCAGCGGCGAGCGCGAGCTGCGCGAGCGCGCGCTCGCCGACGTCCGGGCCCGCGCCGCGCTGCCGCCCAGCCCCGAGCGCGACGCCGCACTGCCCGGCATGCTCGAAGCCGTGGCCCTGTTCAACGCCGAGGTCGACACCGTGCGCCCGCTGCTGCTGGCGGCCCTGCCCACCCTGGGCTCGCGCGACCCCGAGACGCAGCGCGCACTGCTCACCGCGGCCCACACCCACTACGCGGCCGACGCGGCCCCGCTGCTGTGGCCGCTGCTGCCGCAGCTGACGGCGAGCAAGCCTTTTGCGATCGCCGCCTACACCCTGCTGCAGGCCGACCCCGGCGCGGCCGACCGGCTGCAGCGCGTGGTGGCCCAGCAATTCCCCGGCTGGGCCGAGGATGCGCGGCTGCTGGCCTTGATGCAGCGGCTGCAGCCTGCAGCGTCGCAGCGGCCGCCGCTGGCCGACCTGCTCGCCGCGCCGCTGCGCCCGGGCTACCCGGCCGTCTACAGCCTGCAGCGCCCCGGCCGCGACGTCATGGGCCTGGCGCTGGTACGTGGCGCGGACGGGCGCTTCCTGCGCGAGCCCGACGGCCAGCTTTACGCCCAGCCCCAGCTCGCCCGCGCCTTGACCCACCTGCCCGGCACGCTCACCAACGGCAACACGCCGCAGGGCCTGTACACGCTGGTGGGCGCCGGCACGGCCACCAACCCCTGGATCGGCCCCACACCCTATCTGCACACCAAGCTGCCCATCGAAGCCACGGTGGCCGAGTTCGAGCATGCCGCGATTGCCGACACGCCACCCTGGAGCGAAGCCGTCTACGACAGCTTCCTGCCGCCGGCCTGGCGTGACTGGCCGCCCATCCACGAGGCCTGGCTCGCCGGCCGCGCCGGCCGCGACGAGATCCTGATGCACGGCACCGTGGTCAACCCCCGCTACTACCAGGGCGCCAGCTACTTCCCCGGCACGCCCTCGGCCGGCTGCATGGTGTCGCGAGAGGTCTGGGATACGACCACCGGCCGCCTGCTGCACAGCGACCAGCTCCGGCTGGCCCAGGCCTATGCCCGCGTCAGCCGGCGTGAGGATCTGGCCGGCTACCTGGTCGTGGTGGAGCTGCCGGGCGCTGGCCCCGTGTTGCCCGCCGAGGCGCAGGCGGCCGTGGAAGCCGCGGGCCTTTGACCCGCTGCGCCCAGCCGCGGCACAGCGACAACCGACTGCTCAACCCCTGGGCGGCTGGCCACACGCGCCGCGAGGCGCCGCTGAGCCGGGTGATCAGGCCGTGGCCGGCTGGGCCTTGAACACCGCGACCGCCTCGGCCAGCGCGGCGGCCTGTTGATTCAGGCTCGCAGCCGCCGCGGCGGCTTCCTCGACGAGTGCGGCGTTCTGCTGGGTGACCTGATCGAGCTGCTGCATCGCGCCGTCGATCTGCGACACGCCGGCATGCTGCTCGGAGGCTTCCAGTGCGATCTGCGCGATCAAGCTGCTGATGCCGTCGACGCGGCTGACCACGTCGCCGATGGTCGTGCCGACACCGGCGATCAGCGCCGAGCCGCCGTCGATGCGCTCGACAGACTCGGTGATCAGCTGCTTGATCTGCCTGGCCGCATCGGCGCTGCGCTGGGCGAGGTTACGCACCTCGGCCGCGACGACCGCAAAGCCGCGGCCCTGCTCGCCCGCTCGGGCCGCCTCCACCGCCGCATTGAGGGCCAGGATATTGGTCTGGAAGGCGATGCCGTCGATCACGCCGATGATGTCGGCGATGCGCCGGCTGGCCTGCTGGATGCCTGCAAAGGTGCTGACCACGCCGCGCATGGCTTCGCCGGTGCGCTGGACCACCTCCATGGCCTCGCTTGCCTGGCGCTGGGCGCTCTGGACGTTGCTGGCCGTGCTCTGCACCGTGCTGCTGAGCTCTTCCATCGACGCCGCGGTCTGCTGCAGGCTGGACGCCTGGGCCTCGGTGCGGGCGCTGAGGTCCTGGTTGCCCTGGGCGATCTGGCCGCTGGCGGTGGACACGCAGTCCACGCCCTGGCGCACCGCGTGCACCAGGTGGTTCAGTGTCTGGCGCATGGCCTGCATTGATGCCATCACGCTGCCTTCGACGGCCGCATGCTGGCGTGCCTGCAAGGTCAGGTCGCCGGAGGCGATGCGGTTGGCGACGGCGGCCAACTCATGCGGTTCGGCACCGAGCTGCCGGGTGATGCGGCGGGTGACCCAGAGGGTCGTCACGATGGCCAGCGCGCCGCTGGCGGTGCCGAGGGCGAAGATCAGCCAGAGCTGCCGCGCGTTCTGTGCGGAAGCGGTCTCGTACAGCTCCTTGGCCACCGTGACCTGCAGGGCCAGCAGCTCGCTGAGGCTTTGCAGGGCCGCCGGGGCCAGTGCAGCGACCTGTGTGGCCAGCACCTGGCGCGCGCTGTCGTAGTCCTGCCGGCGCAGGGCCTCGGCGGCCGGCATCAGGCCCTGGTTCAGATAGGCCTGCATGTCGACGATCTGGCGCTGCGCCAGCTTGGCTTCTTCCGGTGTCAGGTAGGTCGCCATGTAGGCGTCCCACTCGGCCCTGGCGCGGGCGCGGTTGGCGTCAAATTCGGCCAGATGCCTCTCGGTGGCAGCCGGTGTCGGGTTGTGCGTGGCCTCGTTGAGGATGAAGCGATCGCGCGCCACCAGGTAGCGGATCTCGCCCAGCTGGCCCATCGGCACCGTGCGGTCCTCGTAGATGGACTTCATCGCGGCGTTGGACTCGTCGAGCGAGTGCCAGGCGAACACGGCGATCAGCAGCATCAGCGCCAGGCTCAGGCCGAACCCGAGGCCCAGCCGCTGCGTCACGGTCATCGGACGATTCATTGCTCAGCTCCCTGAGAATCCTGCGGCGCCTGCGGCGTACCACGGCGCTTGTGCGCAGATTCTGCGCCGACGAGGCGCTGCCGGGTTGGTGATATTGCCAACCCTGAGTTCAAGGGGAGTCGGGGCTAACGCCCGCTGTCGCCGGGGTCAGGCCTGCGGGTAGCTGCCCGGCACCAGAATGTCGCGCGTGACGTCGGTCAGCCGCCGGTGGCCGCAGAAGGCCATCGTCACGTCGAGCTCCTTGTGCAGGATCTGCAGGGCCTTGGTGACGCCTGCCTCGCCCATCGCCCCCAGGCCGTAGACCATCGCCCTGCCGATCATCGTGCCGCGCGCGCCCAGGGCCCAGGCCTTGAGCACGTCCTGGCCGGAGCGGATGCCGCCGTCCATCCAGACCTCGATCTGCGTGCCGACCTCGGCCACGATGGCCGGCAAGGCCTGAATGCTGCTGGGCGCACCGTCGAGCTGACGGCCGCCATGGTTGCTGACGACGAGTGCGTCGGCCCCGGCCTTGACGGCCAGCCGCGCGTCCTCCACGTCCATGATGCCCTTCAGGATCAGCTTGCCGCCCCATTGCTCCTTGACCCAGGCGATGTCTTCCCAGGACAGTCGCGGGTCGAACTGCTCATTGGTCCAGGCCGACAGCGAGCGCATGTCGCTGACGCCCTGCACATGGCCGACGAGGTTGCGGAAGCTGTGGCGGCGCGTGCCGGCCATGCCGAGGCACCAGCGCGGCTTGGTCATCAGGTTGAGTAGATTGCGCAGCGTGGGCCGGGGCGGCGCGGTCAGGCCGTTTTTCAGGTCCTTGTGGCGCTGTCCGATGACCTGCAGGTCCAGCGTCAGCACCAGGGCCGAGCATTTCGCGGCCTTGCAGCGCGCGATCATGCGGGCCATCGCCTCGCGGTCCCGCATCATGTAGAGCTGGAACCAGAAGGGCGCGCTTGTGTGCTCGGCGATGTCCTCGATCGAGCAGATGCTCATCGTCGACAGGGTGAACGGGATGCCGAACTTCTCGGCCGCGCGCGCGGCGTGGATCTCGCCATCGGCATGCTGCATGCCGGTGAGCCCGACCGGCGCGATCGCGACCGGCATCGCGGCCGGGATGCCAATCATCTGCACGGCCGTGCTGCGGTTCTCCATGTTGACGGCGACACGCTGGCGCAGCTTGATGGCCTGGAAGTCGCTTTCGTTGGCGCGGTAGGTCGTCTCGGTCCAGGAGCCGGAGTCGGCGTAGTCGTAGAACATGCGCGGCACGCGCTTCTCGGCGAGCTGGCGCAGGTCTTCGATGCAGGTGATGACGGGCATGACGGTGGGTCGGCGCGGTTCGGCAATGCCCGACATGCTAGGCCCGACCGGCCGCGAGCGTCAGAAGTTGATCGTGGTCGGCCCGGCATCCGGGGAGGGCCGGCGCAGATACTGGCCCAAGGTGCCGGCCATGGCCGCCACGACGCCGGCCGCCAGCCGACCGGCATGCCGCAGCGTGCGGCGGCGCGGCGGCGTCAGGCCGGTTGCTGCGCGGCCGCGTGGCTGTGCGACCGCGTGCGCAAGGGCGAGTTCCTGCTGGCGCTCTTGCACCAGAAACACCAGGCGCTTGGGGTCGGCAAAGCGCAGCGCGAGGGTGCGGACGGCCTTCAGCTCGGCCTGCCGCACGCGCACATTCGGTGCGCGCAGCACGCAGCCCAGCGTGCGGCTGCGCAGATAGAGGGCCTTGGCGGCGAGGCGGTCCGGCAGACAGCCCACGCCGGCGTTCAAACAGTTGGCCAGGTTGAAGGTGGCTTCGGCATGGGCCTGGGCCGCCGCCGCCACATAGGCGGCCAGGCCGCCGGCCTCATCGGCAGGCCCGCCCCGGCCGGTCATCAGAACCCGGCCGAGCTGAAACTGACCGATGGCGCTGCCGAGAGTGGCGGCGCGCTCCAGCAGCACGCGGGCCTGGGCAGCATCGGCCGGCATGCCCAGCCCTTCCAGCTGGCACAGCCCGAGCATGGCCAGGCCATCGCGGTCGCCAACCTGCACGGCGGCGCGGAACCACTCCGCCGCGCGGCGGTAGTCGGGCGGCGTCGCACGGAACAGCGCGAGCCCCTGGCTCAGCGGATGGATCGGCTGCTGGACGGCCATGGGGTCGGCGTGCGGGCTGGGGCCTGGGCCCTGAGGTTGGTGGTTCATCCGGCAAACAAGTCGAGACGGGCGCAAGGCCACCCGGAACGGACGGCCGACGGACCGCGTGCTGGCGCACGGGGCCGTCGAGGCAGGTTCGAATTGTCGGCAGGGCGCCGCCGTTTTGCCGCGACCGTGGTCCGCGCGGAACCCAACAAGTTCTCGCCGGTCGCGGATTTCATGCGCCACCGGGGCGCGAGCGGGCCGCTGCTGTCAGCGGCGGATCAAACCAGGCCCTGCTTGCTGGCCAGCACCGCGGCTTCGGCGCGGCTGCTGACGTTGAGCTTCTTGTAGATGCTCTTGATGTGGTCGTTGACCGTGAACCATTTGATGCCCATCAGGTTCGCGATCTCTTTGATCGTGAAGCCTTTGCTGAGGTAGGTGAGCACCTCGTTCTCGCGCGGGGTCAGCCGTTCCCACTCGGGCGGCGGGTCGAGCGCGACGCTGCGGCTGCTGCTGAACGGCGCCTGGGAGGACGACAGCGAGCCGAAACCGGAGTTGAAGGCCATAGTGCCGCTGTCACCGGAGGCCGGGCGGAAATGGGACAGCAGGCGCCGCGCGATCGCCGGTGACAGCGGCGGCTGGCCGCGCACGATGCGCTGCAGTTCCTCGACCAGCACCTCGAAGCGGTCTTCCTTGAGCAGATAGCCGTCGGCGCCGCATTGCAGGGCCGGGAAGAGATGGTCGTCGTCGGAATAGAGGGTCGTGACGATCTTGATCGCCGTCGAGCCAGCGAGCTCGGTCAGGAACTCCATGCCATTGCCGTCCGGCAGTTCGAGGTCGACGAGGATGAGCTTGAAGCCGCTGTCGGCGGCGCCGCCGGACTTGGCGACCTGCCGGCGTGCGTTCTCAAGGTCACCGACTTCGGTGATCTCCATGGCATCGCTGAAGCTCTCCCGCACCACGCGGCACAGAAAACTGCGGGCGACGGGGTTGTCTTCGATGATGAGGACTTTGACGGTCATGGCACGGTAACGGCAGCTGGCGTTGCGACCGCCGAATGTAGCGCACCGACTGGTTGCGCAGACGCCGGACCCCGGCCGGCTGCGCCCCCGTTTCAGGCTTCAAGCGTTGGTAAGAACCACCTTGCCGACGACCTCGCGAGCGGCCATGCGCGCGAAGGCGGCGGGCAACTGATCCATCGGCAACACGCGGTCCAGCACCGGACGGATCTTGCCGGCCGCGTACCAGGCCGCGAGCTCGCCCAGCATGCGGGCGTTGCGGCCAGGCTCGCGCTTGGCGAATTCACCCCAGAACACGCCGACGACCGACGCGCCCTTGAGCAGTGCCAGGTTCAGTGGCAGTGCCGGGATCTGGCCCCGGGCGAAGCCGACGACGAGATAGCGGCCGCGCCAGGCGATGGAGCGGAACGCGGGTTCCGCCAGCTCGCCGCCGACCGGGTCGTAGATCACGTCCGGACCATTGCCCTCGGTCAGGGCCTTGAGCTCGGTGCGCAGGTCCTGGGTCGTGTAGTTGATGACGGCGTCAGCGCCCAGGGTCCGGCAGGCCTCGCATTTGGCGTCGCTGCCGGCCGCCGCGATGACGCGGGCGCCGGCGGCCTTGGCAATCTGCAGGGCCGCGGTGCCGACGCCGCCGGCCGCGCCGAGGATGAGCACGGTCTCGCCGAGCTGCAGCGCGGCCCGGTCCAGCAGCGCGTGATGGCTGGTGGCATAGGTGCAGATGAAGGCGGCTGCATCCTCGAACGCGAAGCCTTCGGGCAGCGGCATGGCCAGGGCCGCCGGGATGCAGACCTCGGTCGCGAAGCCGCCCAGGCCGCCGAAGGCCGCGATCCGCTGCCCCAGCGCAAAGCCCTTGACGCCGTCGCCCACCTCGGTGACGACGCCGGCAAACTCGGTGCCCGGCACGAAGGGCAGCGGCGGCTTCATCTGATATTTGTTCTGCACGATGAGCAGGTCGGGAAAGTTCAGGCTGGCCGCCTTGATCTGCACCCGCAGCTGGCCAGCAGGCAGGGCACCGGCGGGCAGTTCGCGCCATTGCAGGGCCTCGACGCCCACCGGGTTCTCGCACAGCCAGGCCTTCATCGTCATCTCCTCGTGTTTTGCTGCGGTGATGATAGGAAGCAAGGGGCTTACACCCGGGTCCCGCACGTGACGTCCTCCCTACAATCGACACCCATGCGCATCCTGATTTCCAATGACGACGGCTACCTGGCGCCGGGCCTGGCGGCGCTCGTGAAGGCCTGCGAGGGCCTCGGCGAGATCGACGTCATCGCACCCGAGCAGAACGCCAGCGGCACGTCCAATTCGCTGACGCTGAACCGGCCGCTCAATGTCTACCGTGCCGCCAATGGCTTCCGCTACGTCAGCGGCACGCCTTCGGACGGCGTCCACCTGGCGCTGACCGGCCTGCTCGGCTACCGGCCCGACCTGGTGGTCTCGGGCATCAACAACGGCGCCAACATGGGCGACGACACGCTGTACTCGGGCACCGTCGCGGCGGCCACCGAGGGCTATCTGTTCGGCATCCCGTCGATCGCCTTCTCGCAGGTGGAAAAGGGCTGGGGCGCACTGGACGCGGCGGCCCGCGTCGCGCGCAGCGTGGTCGAGCAGGTCATCGCGGGCGGGCTGGACCGGGCCTTCCTGCTGAACGTCAACATCCCCAACCGGGCCGATGCCGACCAGCTGCCGCGCAAGATCACGCGCCTGGGCCGGCGCCATGCCAGCGAGGGCATCATCGAGCAGATCAATCCGCGTGGCGAAACCATCTACTGGATCGGCCCGGCGGGCGACGCCAAGGACGCTGGCGAAGGCACGGACTTCCATGCGACGGCCAACGGCCAGGTGTCGATCACGCCGCTGCAGGTGGACCTGACCGACCACGCCGGTCTGGGCGCCTGGGCCCAACGCCTCGGCGCCTGAATGGCGACAGCCAAGCGTTTCCCGGCCAGCTTGAAAGCGGCCACCGCGCCGCAGCGTGAACTGCTGATGCCGCAGAGGCATCTGCGCCAGGCCACCGCCGACGCGGCCAAGCTGGTGCGGCCGAGCGGCACCGGCCTGGACAGCGGCGCGGTGCGCGAGCGCATGGTCAGTCGGCTGCGGGCGGAGGGCAAGTTCGACGAGCGCGTACTGGCGGCGATGGCCATGGTGCCGCGGCATGAGTTCGTCGACAGTGCGCTGGCCGCCCAGGCCTATGAAGACACGGCCTTGCCGATCGGCCACGGTCAGACCATTTCCAAGCCGTCCGTCGTCGGCCACATGCTTGGCCTGCTGTTCGCCGGGCAGGGGGCGCAGCAGCGTGGCTCGCTCGGGCGGGTGCTGGAGATCGGCACCGGCTGCGGCTACCAGGCCGCCGTCATCGCGCTGCTGGCCCGCCAGGTCACGTCCATCGAGCGACTGCAAGGCCTGCACGAGAAGGCGCGGAGCCATCTGCAGCGGATCGCACTGCAGCGATCGCATCCGGCGCCGCGCCTGATCTGGGGCGACGGGCGGGTGGGCCATGCGGCCAGCGGGCCGTTTGACAGCATCATCGCCGCCGCTGGCGGTGAGGACATCCCGCCGGCCTGGCTGGAGCAGCTCGCGCCGGGCGGACGCCTCGTCGCACCCACCGTGAGTGGCCGCGGCCAGGTGCTGGTGGTGCTGGACCATCTGCGCGAGGGCGGTGTCAGCCGCTGGGTGCGTAGCGAGCATGAGGCCGTGCTCTTCGTCCCCCTAAAATCCGGCGTCGTCTGACGGGGCCGTCGGCGCAACGCGCCACACAATCGGTCGGCCTCCAACGTGCTCTAGCCACCCGATGCCCTCTAGCCTGCGTCTTCTCCTCGTTCTGTCCACCTCGCTGCTGTTCAGCGCCTGCGGCACCTCGCTGCATCGTGCGCCGGTGGAGGATCGCAACCCCCAGCAGCCGCCCAAGCCGGCCGTCGAATCGCCGCCGGCTCAGGGCTCCGCGCCGGCTGCCCCGGAGCAGAAGCTGCCGCCCGGTGCCGAGAACGCCGGCAAGCCCGGCTATTACACGGTCAAGCCGGGTGATGCGCTGATCCGCATCGCGCTGGACAACGGCCAGAGCTGGCGCGACCTGGCGCGCTGGAACAACCTGGAGAACCCGAACCGGATCGAGGTGGGCCAGGTGCTGCGCGTCGTGCCGCCGGGGGTCGACGCCGCGGCTGTGACGGCCAAGCCGGTTGCGTCGGCGCCCAAGGTCGAGCCCCGCCCGCTGGACGCCAAGCCGCCCGTCGTTGCTGCGAGCGCGCCGGCGGCCGCGGCCTCGACGGCGCCGCCGGCGTCGGCGGCTGCGTCGGATGACGAGGGCCTGGCCTGGGGCTGGCCGGTGTCGCAGCCCATCAGCGCCGGCTTTGACGAGCAGCGCAACAAGGGCCTGGACTTCGCCGGCAAACCGGGCGACCCGGTGCTGGCGGTTGCCGATGGTCGCGTTGTTTACGCAGGTTCGGGCTTGCGCGGCTACGGCAACTTGGTCATCATCAAGCACAACAACACCTACCTGACCGCGTACGCCCACAACCGGGCGATGCTGGTCGAGCAGGACCAGGTCGTTCGCAAGGGCCAGAGGATTGCCGAGATGGGTTCCACCGAGAGCGATACCGTCAAGCTGCACTTCGAAGTGCGCAAGCTCGGCAAGCCGGTCGATCCGGCCAAGCTGTTGCCGCCGCGCTGAGCACGGCGCACGACCTACCCCCCGGACCGGGCCAGCGAGAACGCCATGAAACGCGCTGTGCCCAAACTCAACGGTCATCACGATGCCGGCGGGCCGCCCGGCGCGATGCTGTCGGCGTTCAACGGCGGTGATGCCGCAGAGGCGGGTGCTGCCCCACTGGCAGACGATGAAGCCCAGGTGCTGCGTGCGGTGAACGACGATGTCGAGGTGGGCAACGCGCTGCAGGCCTATCTGCGCGATATCCGCCGCACGCCGCTGCTGACGCCGCAGCAGGAATTCGACACGGCCAAGGCGGCGCGTGCGGGCGACTTTGAAGCCCGCCAGGCCATGATCGAGCACAACCTGCGGCTCGTCGTCAGCATCGCCAAGAACTACCTCGGCCGTGGCCTGCCGATGAGTGACCTTATCGAAGAGGGCAACCTCGGGCTGATGCACGCGATCGGCAAGTTCGAGCCGGAGCGCGGTTTTCGGTTCTCCACCTACTCAAGCTGGTGGATACGCCAGAGCATCGAGCGCGCCTTGATGCACCAGGCTCGCCTGGTGCGCCTGCCGGTGCACATCGTGCGCGAGCTCAACCAGGTGCTCAAGGCGCGTCGCGCGCTGGAGGCGCTGCAGAGCGCCCAGGGCGCTGAGGGCCGGGTGCGGGCCGAGGATGTGGCCCAGGCCCTGGGCCGTCCGGTCGACGAGGTGGCCGAGCTGCTGGCCTATGCCGAGTTACCGAGCTCGCTGGATTCGCCGGTGGATCGCAACGGCGAGGGCGGTGAGTCGGTGCTCGATCTGGTCGCCGACGAGCAGGCCATCGACCCGATGGGCCTGCGGCTGACGCATGAGGTCGAGGAGTTGCTCCGGCATGGACTGGCCAGCCTGAACGAGCGCGAGCGCGAGGTGCTGTCCGGCCGCTATGGCCTGTCGGACCGCGAGCCAGAAACGCTGGACGTGCTCGCCATCCGGCTCAAGCTCACGCGCGAGCGCATCCGCCAGATCCAGATCGAGGCGCTGGCCAAGCTCAAGCGCAACATGGTGCGCCACGGCGTCGACCGGGACTCGCTGTTCTGAACCCAGAGCGCTGCGGCCTGGGACCCAGCCGGGCAAAGATGGGCTGTCGGCCGGGCCGCCGACCCGCGCTGGGTCGTTCGGTGCGGTCGGCGTGACCCGCGGTCGAGGGGCGCCACGCCGGTGCTCGGATAATTCAGGGATGACTCAGACAACGGATTGGCTCAAGGTCGAGAGCATCGAACTTGAGGCGCAGGGCGTGGCGCACAACGCCGACGGCAAGGTGGTGTTCATCGACGGCGCCCTGCCGGGCGAGATCGTCAAGGCGCAAATTGCACGGCGCAAGAACAACTGGGAGCAGGGCCAGCTCACCGAGATCAAGAAGGAAAGCCCGCTGCGGGTGACGCCGGGCTGCCCGCATTTCGGCCTGCACCCGGGCGCCTGCGGGGGCTGCAAGATGCAGCATCTGCAGGCCGCGGCGCAGGTGGCCGTCAAGCAGCGCGTGGTTGAGGACCAGCTCTGGCATCTCGGCAAGGTCAAGCCCGAGGTGCTGCTGCGGCCGATCGAAGGCCCGACTTGGGGCTACCGCTACCGCGCGCGTTTTTCGGTCCGCTACGTGGCCAAGAAGGGCGAGGTGCTGATCGGCTTCCACGAGCGCAAGAGCCGCTATGTGGCCGACATGCAGAGCTGCAAGGTGGTGCCGAAGGTGGTGAGCGACCTGCTGATGCCGCTGCGCGAGCTGATCGCGAGCATGGCCGAGCGCGACCGGCTGCCGCAGATCGAACTCGCGATGGGCGATGAGGTCATCGCGCTGGTGCTGCGCCACCTTGAAGCTTTGCCGCCCGGCGACATCGCGCGGCTGCGTGACTTTGCCGCCCGGCATGGCGTGCAATGGTGGCTGCAGCCCAAGGGGCCGGATACCGTCAAGCTGCTGGACGAAGGCGGTGCGCCGCTGGCCTACCGGCTGCCCGAGTTCGGCGTGACGATGCCGTTCAAGCCGACCGACTTCACGCAGGTCAACCCGCACATCAATGCGGCTCTCGTCGGCCGTGCGCTGCGGCTGCTGGCGGTCCAGCCCGACGACCGCGTCATCGACTGGTTCTGTGGCCTGGGCAATTTCACGCTGCCGCTCGCGACCCAGGCGCGCGAGGTGCTGGGCATTGAGGGCAGCGAGGCCCTGGTGCAGCGCTCACGCGAGAACGCGGCGTTCAACGGCCTGGCGCACAAGACTCAGTTTGTTGCGCGCAACCTGTTCGAGATGACGCCCGAGCTGCTCGTGGCGGACGACGTGGCCGACCGCTGGCTGATCGATCCGCCGCGCGAGGGCGCTTTCGCGCTCGCCAAGACGGTGGCCGACATCGCCCAGGATCCATCGCTGGCGCCAGGCTGGACGCCGCCGAAGCGCATCGTCTACGTCAGCTGCAACCCGGCCACGCTGGCCCGCGACGCCGGCTTGCTGGTCAACCTGGCGGGCTACCGCTGCACGGCGGCCAGTGCGGTGAACATGTTCCCGCACACTGCGCATGTCGAGAGCATCGCGGTCTTCGATCGCTGACGCCCGAGCCGCAGCGGCGGCGGCCCGAGGCCTGCCGGGGCGCGCCACGCGATCAGGGCGCCCTGGCAGCGCCGCCAAGGCATGAAAAGGCGGCCTGCAGGCCGCCTGGTGTCGATGTTCTGAGCGTGTCTCAGTCGCGCTCGCCGCCGAAGATGCCGAGCAGGGACAGCAGGCTCTGGAACACGTTGTAGATGTCCAGGTAAATGGCCAGCGTCGCGGAGATGTAGTTGGTTTCGCCGCCATCCACCACGCGCTTGATGTCGTAGAGCATGAAGGCCGAAAAGATGCCCAGCGACATCACCAGCACTGTCAGCATCAGGGCCGAGGACTGCAGGAAGATGTTGGCGATGCTGGCCACCATCAGGATCACCGCGCCGACCACCAGGAACTTGCCCAGCGAGGACAGGTCGCGCTTGATGACGGTGGCGAGGCTGGCCATCGTGAAGAAGACCGCAGCCGTGCCGCCGAAGGCCGTCATCACCAGCGTCGTGCCGTTCTTGAAGCCCAGCACGAAGCCGATCAGCCGGGACAGCATCAGGCCCATGAAAAAGGTGAAGCCCAGCAGGGCGGCAACGCCCGCGGCGCTGTCTTTGGTCTTCTCGATGACGAACATCAGGCCGAAGGCGCCGACGAAGAAGATCAGCGCGCTCATGCCCGGGCTCATCAGGCTGAAGAGCCCCGTGGCGACACCGATCCAGGCGCCGAGCACCGTGGGGACAAGGGACAGGGCCAGCAGCCAGTAGGTGTTGCGCAGCACGCGCTGACGGTCGGCGGCAAGGCCCGCATTGGCATAACCAAATTGGGTTTGCAGGCTGTCGTTCATGGCGATCCTCCGAAGGGGAAATGGAAACCGCGCCGATTCTAGGTCGGTGCGAATGGCAACATTGAGGCTCCGCCGATGAAATCAAGACCATGAAACAGCAAGCCCAACTCGAACTTCAAGACGTCAAGCGAATTGCCGCGGCCGCCGAGGCGCATGCGCTTCAAAACGGCTGGGCTGTCACGATCGCTGTGGTCGATGCAGGCGGCCATTTGCTTTGGCTGCAGCGGCTGGACGGCGCCGCGCCCATCTCTGCCCAGATCGCCCCCGCCAAGGCGCAAACCGCCGCGCTGGGTCGGCGCGAGAGCAAGGCCTATGAGGACATGATCAACCAGGGCCGAGTGTCCTTCCTGAGCGCACCGGGCTTGCAGGGTCTGCTGGAGGGCGGTGTGCCCATCCTGGTTGACGGGCAATGCGTTGGTGCCGTGGGCGTCAGCGGCGTCAAATCAAGCGAAGACGTGGAGATCGCGCGCGCCGGCATCGCCGCGCTTTGAGGCGTCACATCGTGGTCACGAAGCCCCCGTAGTAACCCCAGTCGGCTATACTCGACAGGTTTACCTGAACCCACCTCGCTGCCCCGAACAAACCCTTGGGTTTCTTGAGCTGATCCGTCTTCGGACGCGGTTGACGCCGGGCATGCGCGCCACTTGCGGAGACCTTTTGTGCTGACCGACCTGCTCCATCCTCCTCAAGCAATCCTGGCTCTGGCGGATGGGACGGTGTTCCGAGGTCAGTCCATTGGCGCCACCGGCCAGACGGTCGGTGAAGTGGTGTTCAACACCTCACTGACCGGCTACCAGGAAATCCTGACCGACCCGAGCTACTGCCGGCAGATCGTCACGCTGACCTACCCGCACATCGGCAGCTATGGCGTCGCTGACGAGGACGTCGAGTCGAGCAAGGTGTTTGCGGCCGGCCTGGTGATCAAGGATCTGCCGATCCGTGCGTCCAACTTCCGCTCGGGCAAGACGCTGGATGCCTATCTGCGCGAACAGGGCACGGTGGCCATCGCCGGCCTGGACACCCGGCGCCTGACCCGCGTGCTGCGCACCACCGGCGCCCAGAACGGCTGCATCCTGGCTCTCGCGGCGGGAGAAGCGGTCACCCAGGCCCATGTCGATCAAGCGCTGGCCGCGGCGAAGGCTGCGCCCTCGATGGCCGGTCTCGACCTTGCCAAGGTCGTCAGCCGTACCGAGGTGCAGACCTGGACGCAGACCGAATGGAAGCTCGGCCGCGGCTACGGCACGCAGACCGCGCCGAAGTTCCACGTCGTGGCCTACGACTTCGGGGTCAAGCACAACATCCTGCGCATGCTGGCCGAGCGTGGCTGCAAGGTGACCGTCGTGCCCGCCCAGACGCCGGCCAGCGAAGTCTTCGGTCTGGAGCCGGATGGCGTGTTCCTTTCCAACGGCCCGGGTGACCCGGAGCCCTGTGACTACGCGATCAAGGCCACCGCCCAGTTGATCGAGTCCGGCATCCCGGTCTTCGGCATCTGCCTCGGGCACCAGATCCTGGCGCTGGCCTCGGGCGCCAAGACCTTCAAGATGAAATTCGGCCACCACGGCGCCAACCATCCGGTCAAGGACCTGGACAGTGGCCGCGTCGGCATCACCAGCCAGAACCACGGCTTTGCGGTCGACGCGAACTCGCTGCCTCCCCACCTGCGGGCCACCCACATCAGCCTTTTCGACGGCACGCTGCAGGGCATCGCCCGCAGCGACAAGCCGGCTTTCAGCTTCCAGGGCCACCCGGAGGCCAGCCCCGGCCCGCATGACATCGCCTACCTGTTCGACCGCTTCATCGGCCTGATGAGCAAGGCCTAACGCCATGTTCGGCATCACGGACCTCGGCACCTACCTCGCGGCAGCGATTTTCATCATCCTGCTGCCAGGGCCCAATTCGCTCTACGTGTTGTCGGTTGCCGCGCAGCGGGGCGTGCGTGCCGGTTACACGGCCGCGTGCGGCGTGTTCGTCGGCGATGCGGTGTTGATGACCGCAGCGGCCGCCGGTGGCGCATCGCTGCTGATGGCCAGTCCGCAGATCTTCTTCGCCGTGAAGATGGTCGGCGCTGTGTATCTCGGCTGGATCGGCATCCAGCTGCTGCGCGGCGGTATGCGCAGCTGGCGCGGTGAGGCGCCCTCGGAAGCGCCGCGCATGGTCGATGCCCGACAGCCCTTCCGCAAGGCGCTGGTCGTCAGCCTGCTGAACCCCAAGGCCATTGCCTTCCTGCTGAGCTTCTTCATCCAGTTTGTCGATCCGGCCTATCCGCATCCCGCGCTGACCTTCCTGATCCTCGGGACCATCATTCAGGTACTGAGCTTCCTCTACCTGTCGACCCTGATCTTTGCCGGCGCCCGCCTCGCGGCGGCCTTCCGCGCGCGGCGTCGGCTCTCCGGCGCCGCGAATGCGGGCGTCGGTGTCCTCTTCGTTGGATTCGGGGCCAAGCTGGCCACGGCCACCCTCTAAAAAGTTCCAAGAGCGCAGACCGCCATGCCGAAACGCACAGACCTCCAGAGCATCCTCATCATCGGCGCCGGCCCGATCATCATCGGCCAGGCCTGCGAGTTCGATTACTCCGGCGCCCAGGCCTGCAAGGCGCTGCGCGAGGAGGGCTACAAGGTCATCCTCGTCAACAGCAACCCGGCGACGATCATGACCGACCCGGACACGGCGGACGTCACCTACATCGAGCCCATCACCTGGCAGGTGGTCGAGAAGATCATCGCCAAGGAGCGCCCTGACGCCGTGCTGCCGACCATGGGTGGCCAGACGGCCCTGAACTGCGCGCTGGACCTGCACAAGCACGGCGTGCTGGCCAAGTACGGCGTCGAGATGATCGGTGCCAACGAGATTGCCATCGAGAAGGCCGAAGACCGCCTGAAGTTCAAGGACGCGATGACCAAGATCGGCCTGGACTCGGCCAAGTCGGGCATCGCGCACACGCTGGAAGAGGCGTGGGCGGTGCAAAAGCGCATCCAGGCCGAGATCGGCGGCAGCGGTTTCCCGATGGTCATTCGCCCGAGCTTCACGCTGGGCGGCTCGGGCGGCGGCATCGCCTACAACCCGGAAGAGTTCGAGACCATCTGTAAGCGAGGCCTGGACCTCTCGCCCACCAACGAGCTGCTCATCGAAGAGAGCTTGATCGGCTGGAAGGAGTACGAGATGGAGGTCGTCCGCGACAAGGCGGACAACTGCATCATCGTCTGCTCCATCGAGAACCTCGACCCGATGGGCATCCACACCGGTGACTCCATCACCGTGGCGCCCAGCCAGACCCTCTCCGACAAGGAATACCAGCTGCTGCGCAATGCCTCGCTGGCCGTGCTGCGCGAGATCGGCGTGGACACCGGCGGCTCCAATGTGCAGTTCTCGATCAACCCGGCCAATGGCCGCATGATCGTGATCGAGATGAACCCGCGCGTGTCGCGGTCCAGTGCGCTGGCCTCCAAGGCCACCGGCTTCCCGATTGCCAAGGTCGCTGCCAAGCTGGCCGTGGGCTATACGCTGGACGAGCTGAAGAACGACATCACCGGCGGCGCCACGCCGGCCTCGTTCGAACCGAGCATCGACTACGTCGTCACCAAGATCCCGCGCTTCGCCTTCGAGAAGTTCCCGATGGCCGATTCGCGCCTGACGACGCAGATGAAGTCGGTCGGCGAGGTGATGGCCATGGGCCGCACCTTCCAGGAGTCCTTCCAGAAGGCCTTGCGCGGCCTGGAGACCGGCATTGATGGCCTGACGGAACGGTCGACGGACCGCGAAGAGATCGTGCAGGAGATCGGCGAGGCCGGCCCTGAGCGCATCCTGTTCGTGGCGGACGCCTTCCGCATCGGCATGACGCTGGACGAGATCCACGAAGAGACGGCCATCGACCCGTGGTTCCTCGCGCAGATCGAGCAGCTGGTGCAGATCGAAGGCGCGATCAAGGGCCGGGCCATCGAATCCATCACCGAAGCCGAACTTCGCCTGCTCAAGACCAAGGGCTTCTCGGACAAGCGCCTGGCCAAGCTGCTGGGCACGCACCAGCATGCCGTGCGCGAACGCCGCCATGCGCTGAACATACGGCCGGTCTACAAGCGGGTGGACACTTGCGCGGCGGAGTTCGCCACCCAGACGGCTTATATGTACTCGTCCTACGAGGGCGAGGGTGCCGAGTGCGAGGCGAATCCGACCGACAAGAAGAAGATCATGGTCCTGGGTGGTGGCCCGAACCGTATCGGCCAGGGCATCGAGTTCGACTACTGCTGTGTGCACGCCGCGCTCGCGATGCGCGAGGATGGCTACGAGACCATCATGGTCAACTGCAATCCCGAGACCGTGTCGACCGACTACGACACCTCGGACCGCCTGTACTTCGAGCCGGTCACGCTGGAAGACGTGCTGGAGATCGTCGACAAGGAAGAGCCCGCTGGCGTCATCGTGCAGTACGGCGGCCAGACGCCGCTGAAGCTGGCGCTGGACCTGGAGCGTGCCGGCGTGCCCATCATTGGCACGACGCCCGACAGCATCGACATCGCCGAAGACCGCGAGCGCTTCCAGAAGCTGCTGCACGAGCTTGGCCTGAAGCAGCCGCCGAACCGCACGGCGCGCACCGAGGAGCAGGCCGTCGCGCTGGCCAACGAGATCGGCTACCCGCTGGTGGTGCGCCCGAGCTATGTGCTGGGCGGCCGCGCGATGGAGATCGTGCACGGCGACAAGGACCTGGAGCGCTATATGCGCGAGGCCGTGCGCGTCAGCGAGAAGTCGCCCGTGCTGCTCGACCACTTCCTGCAGGACGCCGTTGAGGTGGACGTCGACTGCATCTCCGACGGCATCGACGTGATGATCGGCGGCATCATGGAGCACATCGAGGCGGCCGGCATCCACTCCGGCGACTCGGCCTGCTCGCTGCCGCCCTACACGCTGGCCGCCGATGTGCAGGACGAACTGCGCCGCCAGACGGCTGCGATGGCTCGCGCGCTGAAGGTCGTGGGCCTGATGAACGTGCAGTTCGCCATCCAGGGTGACGTCGCCAAGGGGCTGGCCCACTGCACGATCTATGTGCTGGAAGTGAACCCGCGCGCGTCGCGCACGGTGCCCTATGTGAGCAAGGCCACCGGCCAGCAGCTGGCCAAGATCGCCGCGCGCTGCATGGCCGGCATCAAGCTGAAAGACCAGAAGGATCGCAACGGTCGCGTGCCGGCCGAGGTGGTGCCGCCCTACTACAGCGTCAAGGAAGCTGTCTTCCCGTTCAACAAGTTCCCGGGCGTGGACCCCATCCTCAGCCCCGAAATGCGGTCGACCGGTGAAGTGATGGGTGCCGCCAAGACCTTCGGCGAGGCGATGCTGAAGAGCCAGATCGGCGCTGGCTCGCGCTTGCCGCGCCAGGGCAACGTGCTGATCACGGTGAAGAACAACGACAAGGCGCGCGCGATCGGGATCGCCAAGGACCTGCACACGCTGGGCTTCGGCATCGTGGCGACCAAGGGCACTGCCGCGGCCATCCAGGAGGCTGGCGTGCCCGCCAAGCTGATCAACAAGATCAAGGACGGTCGCCCGCACATCGTCGATGCGCTCAAGGGCGGCGACATCCAGCTCGTCTTCACGACGGTGGACGAGACCCGCACGGCCATCGCTGACAGCCGCTACATCCGCCAGGCGGCGCTGGCCAACCGCGTCACCTACTACACGACGATGGCGGGTTGCGAGGCGGCCGTGGAAGGCATGAAGCACCAGAACGGGCTGCTCGTGCAATCCCTGCAAGAGCTTCACGCCGAGCTGAACTAAACTTCCACCACATCGATTCCGCCGCCGCTGCCTGAAGCCGGGCCGCAGCGGCGGAACTCTTTTTGCCCATTCCGTTTTGACATGACGACCATCCCCCTGACCAAGCGCGGCGCCGAAGCGCTCAAGGCCGAGCTGCACCGACTGAAGACCGTCGAGCGTCATGCCGTTGTCCAGGCGATCGCCGAGGCGCGCGCGCAGGGCGACCTCAGCGAGAACGCTGAATACGATGCGGCCAAGGACAAGCAGGGCTTCATCGAAGGCCGCATTCTGGAAATCGAAGGCAAGCTGGCGGCCGCGCAGATCATCGACCCCTCGACTCTGGATGCCGGTGGCCGTGTCGTGTTCGGTGCCACCGTCGATCTGGAAGAAGAGGCCAGCGGCACCGAGGTGACCTACCAGATCACCGGCGACGACGAGGCCGACATCAAGCTGGGCCGCATCTCGGTCAGCTCGCCGATCGCGCGCGCGCTGATCGGCAAGGAAGCCGGGGACGTGGCCGAGGTGCAGGCCCCGGGCGGCATCAAGCGCTACGAAATCCTCGAAGTCCGGTATGAATAGACCACCCCTACCGGCTTCGCCGGCCCCTCAAGGGGCGCTGCCGATGGCCCGGCCAAGCCGGTTCCATGGCAGCTGCTGGGAAAGTCACGGCGTCTCACGCTGATGATTGGAAAACTGCAAGCCCTGCTGGCCGCCCTCTGGGGCGGCTTTTTGCTGTGCATCGCCTTCGTCGCGACGCCGAGCGCCTTTGCGGTGCTGGAGCGGGCACAGGCCGGTGCCTTTGTCGCCCGGGTGTTCGCCATCGAGGCGCAGGTGAGCCTCGCGCTCGGACTGGTGTTGATGATGATCGAGCGGCGCCTCACGCGGGACGCCAACGAGGCCGGGCAGACGGTGCCGCAGTTCGCGATGCGCCTGCTGCTGCCCGTGATTGCGCTGTTCTGCACGATCGCCGGCTACTACGGCCTGCAGCCGCTGATGGCTGAGGCTCGCACAGGCACTGGGGTGGCGAGCTTCGCCGCCTTGCACGGCCTGTCGCTCGCCTTCTTCGGCGTGAAGGGCCTGGCGGTGCTGGCCCTGGCCTGGATCAGTCAGCGACGGACTTCTTGACGCTGGTCGGCTTGCGCTTCTTGGCGCGCTTGACTTCCCCGCCCTGGGTCACCCGCTCGTTGCCCATCACCTTGACCTTGCTGACCTGCGGGCGTGCGTTGCCGCTCTTCGAGAACTTGACGATCTTGACCACCCGTGGGCCCGGCATGGCGTCCTCGCGCTCGGCCTTGACCTTTTCGGGGATGGGGCGCCACAGCACGAGCAGTTTGCCGATGTGCTGGATGGGCGCTGCGTTCAGCTCGTCGCAGAGCTGGGCGAACATCGCCTCGCGGGCGGTGCGGTCGTCGCCGAGCACCCGCACCTTGATGAGCCCGTGTGATTTCAGCGCGGCGTCGGTTTCCTTCACGACCGCTGGCGTGAGACCCTCGCCGCCGATCATCACGACCGGGTCGAGATGGTGGGCATCGGCGCGCTTTTCCTTGCGCTGGGCAGGGGTCAGATTGATTTGAGGCATCGGCCTATTATCCCAGCGGTCGGCTCGCTCGTCGTCTCGATGCGAGCGTGGCGGGCCGCGAAGTCGGCGCTCGCGCCGGTTGGAACACAGAATGAAAACCCAAACCAAGAGCAAAAAGGTCAACAAGGCGTGGTTGAACAACCATGTCAACGACCCCTATGTGCAGCTCGCGCAGAAAGAAGGCTACCGCTCGCGCGCTGCCTACAAGCTCAAGGAGATCGACGAGGAGCTCAAGCTGATCCGGCCCGGACAGGTGGTCGTCGATCTTGGTGCCACGCCGGGCGCCTGGAGCCAGTACCTGCGGCGCAAGTTCGCGCCCAAGGATGCCGGGCAGGGCGGTGCCGCCGTTGGCCAGCTCAATGGCACCATCATCGCGTTGGACCTGCTGGACTTTGAACCCATCGAGGGCGTGCAGTTCATCCAAGGGGATTTCCAGGAGGATGAGGTGCTGGCAGCCCTGGAGGCTGCGTTGGCCGGTCGGCCGGTGGATGTCGTGGTGTCGGACATGGCGCCCAATCTCTCGGGTATTGCGTCGACCGACGCCGCCCGCATCTCCAACCTCATCGAGTTGGCGGTGGATTTCGCCAGCCGCCACCTCAAGCCCGAGGGCGCCCTGGTGGCCAAGGTCTTTCATGGCAGCGGCTACAACGAACTGGTCGCGCTGTTCCGCAGCCAGTTCAAGGTGGTCAAGGTCGTGAAGCCCAAGGCATCGCGTGAGCGCTCGTCCGAGACATTTCTGGTCGGTATCGGTTTGAATGCCGGTTAATTCGACCTCGGTCAAGGGTCTCGCCCTTGCAGCAACTAAAATCACCCCCACAGTCCTGAAACCCGCGCAGGGCCACAGGACCAAGGAGTCGCAGTGAACAATCAATGGTTTTCGAAATTCGCCGTCTGGATCGTGATCGCGCTGGTGCTGTTCGCGGTCGTCAAGCAGTTCGGCGGCGCGACGGCCCCGGGCAGCCAGATCGGCTATTCAGAGTTCCTCGATGAGGTGCAGGCGCGCCGCATCAAGCAGGTCACGCTGACCGAAGGCGGCGCCAGCGGTGCCGAAATCCTGGCCGAAACCACGGACGGCAAGAAGCTGCGCGTGACGGCCACCTACCTGGACCGCGGGCTCATTGGCGATCTGCGCAACAACGGCATCAAATTCGACGTCAAGCCGCGCGAGGAACAGAGCTTCCTTATCAGCATGCTGATCAACTGGACGCCGATGCTGCTGCTGATCGGCGTCTGGGTCTATTTCATGCGCCAGATGCAGGGCGGCGGCAAGGGCGGGGCGTTCAGCTTCGGCAAGAGCAAGGCTCGGATGCTGGATGAGGCCAACAACACCATCACCTTTGCCGACGTGGCCGGCTGCGACGAGGCCAAGGAGGAAGTGAAGGAACTGGTCGACTTCCTTAAGGACCCGCAGAAGTTCCAGAAGCTGGGCGGCCGCATCCCGCGCGGCGTGCTGATGGTCGGCCCCCCGGGTACCGGCAAGACGCTGCTGGCCAAGTCCATCGCCGGCGAGGCCAAGGTGCCGTTCTTCACGATCTCTGGCTCCGACTTCGTCGAGATGTTCGTCGGCGTTGGCGCGGCCCGCGTGCGCGACATGTTCGAGCAGGCCAAGAAGAGCGCGCCCTGCATCATCTTCATCGACGAAATCGACGCGGTCGGCCGCCACCGCGGTGCCGGCCTGGGCGGCGGCAATGACGAGCGCGAGCAGACCCTGAACCAGATGCTGGTCGAGATGGACGGCTTCGACACCAACCTCGGTGTCATCGTCATCGCAGCCACCAACCGCCCGGACATCCTGGATCCCGCGCTGCTGCGCCCAGGCCGTTTCGACCGCCAGGTCTACGTGACGTTGCCAGACATCCGTGGCCGCGAGCAGATCCTGAACGTGCACATGCGCAAGGTGCCCATCGGCCAGGACGTCAATGCGTCCATCCTGGCCCGCGGCACGCCGGGCATGAGCGGTGCCGACCTGGCCAACCTCGTCAACGAAGCGGCCTTGTTCGCCGCGCGACGCAATGCACGGCTCGTCGAGATGATTGACTTCGAGCGCGCCAAGGACAAGCTCTACATGGGCCCCGAGCGCAAGAGCATGGTGATGACCGAGGACGAGAAGCGCGCCACGGCCTACCACGAGTCCGGCCATGCCATCGTGGCCGAGATGCTGCCCGGCACCGATCCGGTCCACAAGGTCACCGTGATGCCGCGCGGCCGCGCCCTTGGCGTGACCTGGCAATTGCCGGAGCGCGACCAGTACAGCAAGTACTACAAGCAGATGCTCAACGAGATCAGCATCCTGTTCGGCGGGCGTGTCGCCGAGGAGCTGTTCCTGAAGGACATCTCGACCGGTGCGTCCAACGACTACGAGCGTGCGACCCGTATCGCCCGCGACATGGTCACGCGCTACGGCATGAGCGATGTGCTCGGCCCGATGGTCTATGCTGAAAACGAGGGGGAGGTCTTCCTCGGGCGCAGCATGACCAAGACGGCCAACATCAGCGAGAACACGCAGCAGAAGGTGGACGCCGAGATGCGCCGCATCCTCGACGAGCAGTACGCCGTTGCCCGTCGGATTCTTGAGGAAAGCCGGGACAAGGTCGAGGCGATGACGGAAGCGCTGATGAAGTGGGAAACCATCGACCGCGATCAGGTGCTGGACATCATGGCCGGGCGGCCTCCGCGGGCTCCGGATGACAAGCCGACGCCCAGCGGCTCGGCCGGCGGTGGCACGCCACCGGTCAGCACCGACGGCGCCCCAGCAGCGGCCTGATACCGACTCCAGCCTCAACGGGCCCTGTCTTGCAGCCGGGCCCGTTGTTCGTTGAGGACCTGCATGCACTGGCAAACCCGGCGCTTTTGCATTGACCTGACTCGACCTCGCGTGATGGGCATCGTCAATGTCACGCCCGATTCCTTTTCGGACGGTGGCTGCCACGACGACGTGCGTGCAGCCATTGCCCACTGCGAATCCCTTGTGGCCGAAGGGGCCGACATCCTGGACATTGGCGGGGAGTCGACACGACCGGGGGCGCAGAGGGTCGATGCCGAGACCGAGTGGTCCCGGATCGACAAGGTGGTCGCCGCGGCCGTCACCCTCGGAGTTCCTGTTTCGGTAGACACCTGCAAGCCGGACGTGATGCGTCGCGCGCTGGATGCTGGTGCAGATGTCATCAATGATGTGCAGGCCCTGCGACAAGCGGGCGCCCTGAGTGTTGTGGCTGGCAGCGGTGCGGGTGTGTGCCTGATGCACATGCGCGGCGAGCCGGACTCGATGATGGGCTTGGCGGCGTACGACGACGTGCTGTCCGAGGTGGCCGCCTTCCTGGAGCAGCGGGCTCAGGCGGCGCTGGAGGCCGGCATCGATGGGCGGCGTATCGCGCTGGATCCTGGCTACGGATTTGCGAAAAGCGCCGAGCACAATCTGCGCTTGCTCGCCGGGCAGAAGCGCCTCGCTGAGCTGGGCTACCCGCTGCTCGTCGGCTGGTCGCGCAAGCGAACGCTGGGCGAGATCACGGGCAGGCCGGTCGATCAGCGTCTGGCTGCGAGCCTCGCTGCCGCGCTGCGCGCGGTGAATGCCGGCGCGAAGGTGCTGCGCGTGCACGATGTCGCTGCAACCGTGGACGCCCTCAAGGTTTGGAACGCCGTCGATGCGGCGACAATTCCGGCGGTTGACTAGAAGGAAGAGCTCGATGAGCCGCAAGTATTTTGGGACCGACGGCATTCGGGGCACCGTTGGACAGGATCCGATCACGCCGGACTTCATGCTTCGCCTGGGCCATGCGGTCGGCCGCGTGCTGCGCAAGACGAACGATCGCCCGACCGTTTTGATCGGCAAGGACACACGCATTTCCGGCTACATGATCGAGTCGGCGCTGGAAGCGGGGTTCGCGTCCGCGGGTGTGAACGTGCTACTGACCGGGCCGTTGCCGACGCCCGGTGTTGCCTACCTGACCCGTGCCCTGCGGCAGGACCTGGGCGTGGTGATCAGCGCGTCGCACAACCCCTATCAGGACAATGGCATCAAGTTCTTCTCGGCCAAAGGCGAGAAACTGCCAGACGCGTGGGAAATCGCCGTTGAAGCGGCGCTGGACGATGCGCCGCAGTGGGTGGATTCCGCCAGCCTGGGGCGTGCCAAGCGACTGGAGGATGCGCGCGGGCGCTACATCGAGTTCTGCAAGAACTGTTTTGGCGCTGATCTGACGCTCAAAGGCATCAAGATCGTGGTCGACGCAGCCCACGGCGCGGCCTATCACGTCGCGCCCGACGTGTTCCACGAGCTGGGCGCTGAAGTCATTTCGATTGGCTGCAAGCCTGACGGTTTCAACATCAACGCCGGTGTCGGTGCAACAGCGCCCGGTGCGCTGGTCGAGGCCGTCAAGGCCCAGGGCGCCGACTATGGCATCGCGCTCGATGGTGATGCCGATCGCCTGCAGCTGGTTGATGCCAATGGCCGGCTGTACAACGGTGATGAACTGCTTTACGTGATGGTGGCGGATCGTCTCCACCAGGGCCTGCGGGTCCCGGGAGCTGTCGGCACGCTGATGACCAATATGGCCGTCGAGCTCGCTTTGCGTTCACGAGACGTGGAGTTCGTGCGCGCCAAGGTGGGTGATCGCTATGTGCTTGAAGAGCTCGCGGCACGCGGCTGGCAGCTGGGCGGCGAGGGCTCGGGGCATTTGCTGGCGCTGGACAAGCACACGACGGGTGATGGCATCGTCAGTGCGTTGCTGGTGCTGCAGGCCGTGTGCCGCAGTGGCCGCAGCCTGTCGGATCAACTGAAAGGGGTCGAGCTGTTCCCGCAGACCCTGATCAATGTGCGTCTGGCTGCAGGCCAAGACTGGCAGAATAACACTCGCATGGCAGCCGAGCAGGCGGCCGTGGTGGCCGAGCTGGGTGAGCGGGGGCGCGTGCTGGTTCGCGCGTCGGGCACGGAGCCGCTGTTGCGCGTGATGGTCGAGGCATCGGACGCGGCTCTGGCTCAGCAGTGCGCGCAGCGACTGGCGCAGGCCGTGGCCGGTTGATCCTCAGTCGGGCGACGAGGGGTGGTGTCTGAACGCCGCGCCCTCGTTGCTGCTTGCTCGCTTCTTAAGGCTTCTTCGGCGGCATCAGCACTCGGTCGATGATGTGCGCAACGCCATTGGTTGCGACGACATCGGCTTGCTGCACGACCGCGTCATCCGCGGTGATGAAAGTGCCGGCCTTGGCGATGGTCAGATTGCTGCCTTGTCGTGTCTTGACGCTGCCGGGCTTGATTTCCGCTGACGCCAGGCTCCCAGCAATCACGTGGTAGCTCAGGACGGCCTTGAGCTGGGCCGGGTCGGCTGCAAGGGCTTCCAAGGTCTTGGCCGGCACGGCTTTGAAGGCCTCGTCCGTCGGTGCCAAGACGGTCAGAGGTCCAGCAGCGCGCAGTTCCTCCGTCAACCCTGCCTGGGCGACCAGGCGGTTGAAAGTGCTGAGCTGAGGGTCGCGGGCCAGCGTATCCGCCAATGGAGCGGGCGCTGGTGTGGTGGCGCAGCCGACCAACAGGGCGGCCATGGCGAATGCGGACAAGAGGATGCGACGGGTCATAGGGGCTAAGGCTCCACACGAACGAACGATTGCGGACTCTAAGAACGTCATGTGACATTTACGTGAACCGTAAATGACGCTGTCATGCGACGCCTGAATTGGCGTCGTCGGCCGTCTTGCGCTTCGGTCGTCTTCTGTAATAGTCACTGAATCGTCATATTTGACCTCTAGCATCAGAAGATCGCTTCTAGTCTTCTAATGGAAGGTGTCTCAGATGAACATGGTTCAGGTCGGCAAGTCGCTCACGCTTGTCGTGGGTCTGTTGGGTGGTCAATACGCGCTTGCTCAGGACGTAACCGGTGCGGGTGCCACGTTCCCGGCGCCGATCTACGCAAAGTGGGCCGATGCCTACAACAAGGCGACCGGTGCCCGCATCAACTACCAATCGGTGGGCTCGGGCGCTGGCATCAAGCAGATCAAGGCGAAAACGGTTGACTTCGGCGCCTCGGACATGCCCCTGAAGGACGACGAGCTGGCCAAGGAAGGTCTGTTGCAGTTCCCCACCGTCATCGGTGGTGTTGTGCCTGTTGTCAACATCAAAGGCGTTGCACCCGGCCAGATGAAGCTGACGGGTTCGGTGCTGGCCGACATCTACCTGGGCAAGATCACGAAGTGGAATGATTCGGCGATCACCGCGCTGAACCCTGGCGTGGCGCTGCCCGACGCGACCATCGCGCCGGTGGCCCGTGCCGACGGCTCCGGAACGACGTTCATCTTCACGAACTACCTCTCCAAGGTCAGCGCCGAGTGGAAGGAAAAGGTCGGCGAAGGCACGACCGTCAAGTGGTTGACCGGTACGGCCGGCAAGGGCAACGAAGGTGTCGCGGCCTTTGTGCAGCGCCTGCCCAACTCCATCGGCTACGTCGAGTATGCCTATGTGAAGCAGAACAAGATGACCTACGTCCAGTTGAAGAACAAGGACGGCCAGTGGGTCAATCCGAGCGATGACGCCTTCAAGGCCGCCGCTGCCGGTGCAGACTGGAACAAGACCTTCTACCAGATCACGACCGACCAGCCGGGCAAGGCATCTTGGCCGATCACCAACCCGACCTATATCCTGATGTTCAAGTCTCAGGACAAGCCCGCTCAAGCCGCTGCGGCCTTGAAGTTCTTCGACTGGGCCTATGGCAACGGTGACAAGATGGCCGACGACCTCGACTATGTCCCGCTGCCCGCGAGCGTGAAAGAGCTCGTGCACAAGCTGTGGGGCGAAATCAAGGACAGCTCCGGTAAGCCCGTTTCGTACAAATAAGCCCTGGCTGCTGAGCAAGGCCCGGCGCTGCCGGGCTTTGCTACATCAGCAGCGCATCCTCTTTCAGACCTTCGGAGGTCCTTTGGCAGCCATTCTTCCCGCCGAGAGCGCTGGTGCTGGGCGCAGCGAATCTCAGCCTCAGACCGCACCCATCAAGCCCCAAACTCCGAGGCGTCGCGTCGCGCCCTGGGCGGACACCGTGTTCGCGGCGTTGTCTCAAGGCGCCGCCTGGCTGACTCTGGCGATGATGGTCGGCATCATCGTCTCGCTGATCCTCGGCGCTGCGCCGGCGTTGAAGGCCTTCGGCCTGGGTTTTCTGACCAGTGCGGAATGGGACCCCGTCCAGGAGAAGTTCGGCGGTCTGGTGATGATCTACGGCACGCTGGCGAGTTCGCTGATCGCGCTCGTGATTGCCGTGCCGGTGAGCTTTGGCATTGCGATCTTTCTGACCGAGCTCTCGCCCAACTGGCTCAAGCGGCCATTGGGTATCGCCATCGAACTGCTGGCTGCCGTGCCTTCCATTGTTTACGGCATGTGGGGGCTGCTGGTCTTCGGGCCCATCCTCGCCACCTTCGTCCAGCAGCCCCTGCAGTCGCTCCTGCACGGCGTGCCCGTGCTGGGTTCGCTGGTCTCCGGTCCACCGGTTGGCATCGGCATCCTGTCGGCAGGCATCATCTTGGCGATCATGATCATTCCCTTCATCGCTTCGGTGATGCGGGATGTCTTTGAAGTCACGCCGCCGATGCTCAAGGAAGGCGCCTACGGCCTGGGCGCGACGACCTGGGAGGTCGTGTCCAAGATCGTGTTGCCCTACACCAAGACCGGGGTCGTCGTCGGCATCATGCTCGGCCTCGGGCGTGCGCTGGGTGAAACCATGGCGGTCACGTTCGTCATCGGCAACATGAACCAGTTGAGTTCGCTGTCGGTGTTCGAAGCGGCAAACAGCATCACGTCGACGCTCGCCAACGAGTTTGCCGAAGCGGGCGAAGGCCTGCACCAGGCCTCGCTGATGTACCTCGGCCTGGTGCTCTTCCTGATCACCTTTGTCGTGCTGTCGATATCCAAGCTGCTGCTTGTGCGGCTCAAGAAGAACGAAGGAGCACGCTCATGAGTGCCGTCATTGATGCACGCCGCCTGGCGATGCACAGCAAGCGCAAACGGGTGAACTTCGTTGCGCTGACGCTGTCCCTTGGCGCCATGTCCTTCGGTGTGTTTTGGCTGATCTGGATCCTGTTCGAGACCATCTATCTTGGAATCGGTGGCCTGAACCTGGCGACCTTCACCCAGATGACGCCGCCGCCGCAGGGCGAGGGCGGCGGCCTCGCGAATGCGCTGTTCGGCAGCTTCGTGATGGTTGGTCTCGCCACCCTGGTGGGAACGCCGGTGGGCATCCTGGCGGGCGTGTATCTGGCTGAATACGGGCAGAAGACCTGGCTGGGCAGCGCGGTGCGTTTCATCAACGACATCCTGCTGTCCGCGCCTTCGATCGTCATCGGCCTGTTCGTCTACGCGATCGTGGTCGCCAAGCTGAAGAGCTTCTCAGGCCTTGCAGGTTCGCTGGCGCTCGCGCTGCTGGTGATTCCCGTCGTCATCCGCACGACCGAGAACATGCTCAGCCTGGTGCCCAATGCGCTGCGCGAAGCGGCCTACGCGCTCGGCACGCCCAAGTGGAAGGTCATCCTGTCGATCACGCTCAAGGCCGCGAGCGCCGGTGTCATCACCGGCATCCTGCTGGCTTTGGCGCGGGTGTCGGGCGAGACGGCACCGCTGCTGTTTACCGCGCTGTCCAACCAGTTCTGGACCAGCGATCTCAGCTCGCCGATGGCAAGCTTGCCGGTCACCATCTTCAAGTTCGCGATGAGCCCCTATGAGAACTGGCAGAAGCTGGCCTGGGCAGGCGTCTTCCTGATCACGGTTGGCGTGCTGTTGCTGAACATCCTCGCTCGCGTGCTCTTCAAGAACAAACACTAAGGAACAAGCCATGGACGCAAAGATCGAAACGCCCGTGGGCGAACGCGCCAAGCTCTCGGTGCGCAACCTGAACTTTTTTTACGGCGGCTTCCACGCGCTCAAGAACATCAACCTCGAGGTCCCCGAGAAGAAGGTCACCGCCTTCATCGGGCCGTCGGGTTGCGGCAAGTCCACGCTGCTGCGCACATTGAATCGCATGTTCGAGCTCTACCCCGAGCAGCGCGCCGAAGGCCAGATCCTGCTCGACGGCGAGGACATCCTCACCAGCAAGGACGACGTCTCGCTGGTGCGCGCCAAGGTTGGCATGGTCTTCCAGAAGCCCACGCCCTTCCCGATGTCGATCTACGACAACATCGCCTTCGGGGTGCGGCTGTTCGAGACGCTGCCTCGCGCAGAGATGGACGAGCGTGTCGAATGGGCCCTGAAGAAGGCTGCGCTCTGGACCGAGGTGAAGGACAAGCTCAACCAGAGCGGCTCGGGCCTCTCGGGTGGTCAGCAGCAGCGCCTGTGCATCGCGCGTGGCATTGCGATCAAGCCCGAAGTGCTGCTGCTCGACGAGCCCTGCTCGGCGCTGGACCCGATCTCCACCGGCAAGATCGAAGAGCTCATCCACGAGCTCAAGAACGACTACACCGTGGCGATCGTGACCCACAACATGCAGCAGGCCGCGCGCTGCTCGGACTACACGGCCTATATGTACCTCGGCGACCTGATCGAGTTCGGCCCGACCGCCGAGCTCTTCATGAAGCCCAAGCGCAAGGACACCGAGGACTACATCACCGGCCGCTTCGGCTGATCAAGGAGGACGGCATGGTGGACAAGCATCTTTCGACCCAGTTCGACGCCGAACTCAGCGGCATTTCAACCCGTGTGCTCGAAATGGGCGGCCTCGTCGAGGCCCAGGTGGCCCAGGCGGTGCAGGCCCTCAGCGATTTCTCGGCCGAATCAGCCGACGAGGTCCTGGCCAGGGAAGGCCGCGTGAACGCGATGGAAGTCGAGATCGATCACGATCTCTCGACCATCATCGCGCGCCGTCAGCCTACCGCCCGCGACCTGCGCCTGCTGATTGCGATCTCGAAGAGCATCGCCAATCTCGAGCGCGTCGGCGACGAGGCGGCGCGGATCGCACGCACGGTGCAGCGCCTCGTGTCAGGTGGCGTGTCCAGCCGGATGCGCGTGCCGATGTCGGACCTCGCCTACGAGGCCGAGCTGGCCACCGGCCAGCTGCGCAAGGCCCTGGACGCCTTCGCGCGTCTGGATGTGGAGCGCGCCCTGGATGTGCTCAAGCATGACGACGAGATCGACAAGGAATTCGACGGCCTGCTGCGCAAGCTCATCACCTACATGATGGAAGACCCGCGCACGATCTCCTCGTCCATCGATCTGGTCTTCGTTGCGAAGGCCATCGAGCGCGTGGGTGACCACGCCAAGAACCTCGCGGAAGTGATCATCTATGTGGTCAAGGGTCAGGACGTCCGGCACAACACGCCGGAGGCCGTCGAGACCATGGTCCGCTGAATAGGAGTCTGGAATGAGTCGAATCCTGGTGGTGGAAGACGAGTCGGCGATTGCCGAGCTGATCTCCATCAATCTGCGCCATGCCGGCTTCGAGGTCACGCTGGCCGGCAATGCCACGCAGGCCCAGTACGAGGTTGACCGGGTGCTGCCCGATCTCGTCGTGCTCGACTGGATGCTGCCAGGCCAGAGCGGCGTGGCCCTCGCGCGCCAATGGCGCGGCGCGGTCCGGACGAAGGAGCTGCCCATCATCATGCTCACGGCGCGTGCCGAGGAAGGCGACAAGATCGCCGGTCTGGATGCGGGTGCCGACGACTACGTCACCAAGCCATTCTCGACCAATGAGCTGCTCGCCCGCATTCGCGCCGTGCTGCGCCGCAAGGCGCCCGAGGCGCTGGACAGCGCGGTCGAGGTCGGCCCCCTGCTGCTGGATCCGGGTACGCGTCGGGTCAGCCGCGACGGCGTCGAGGTGAAGCTGGGTCCCACCGAGTTCCGTTTGCTGCATTTCCTGATGACCCACCCCGAGCGTGTGCACAGCCGTTCGCAGCTGTTGGACCGCGTCTGGGGTGACCATGTGTTCATCGAGGAGCGCACGATCGACGTTCATGTCAAGCGCCTGCGCGAAGCGCTGGAGCGCGTGCAATGCGCGCGCATGATCGAGACCGTCCGTGGCGCCGGTTACCGCTTGACCCAACAGAGCAACGCGCTCTCCGCCTGATCCCCAACGCTGTTCATGACCTGGTTGTTGCCTCGACTGCTGCAGGCCCTCGGGGCGACGCTGCTCGGTTTCGTCGTTGGGGTTGCGGTTCATTCGGCGACCGGCTTGGGCGGTCTGGGCCTCGGGGTCGGCGTGGTCTCGGGTGTCGGCCTGCTGCTGCTGGTGGATGCGGTGCGGGGTTATCGACTGCTGAGCTGGCTGCGCGGCAACCAGCAGGACAGCGCGCCGCGGGACACCGGCTTGTGGGGCGAACTCGCCTACCGCGTCGAGCGCGCCATGCGCGACCGCGACCACGCGGTCGCGCGGGGGCGACTCGAACTCGAGCAGTTTCTGTCGGCGATCGAGGCTTCGCCCAACGGCGTGCTGATGCTGGATGCGCAGGAGCACATCCTGTGGTGCAACCGGTCTGCGGCGGACCATTTCTCGCTCGACCCCAAGCGCGACCTGCAGCAGCGCATCACCAACCTCGTGCGTGCGCCGGCTTTCGTGGCCTATCTGCAGGCCGGGCGGTTTGCTGAACCCCTGGTGCTGGGCAACAGCCGCGGTCCAGGCACGCTGTCCATCATCGTGCGCGAGTACGGCGAGGGCCAGCGCCTGGTGCTGTCGCTGGACATCACCGAGCGGCTGCGCGCCGAGGCCATGCGACGTGACTTCGTCGCCAACGTCTCGCACGAGATCCGCACACCGCTGACGGTGTTGTCCGGCTTCATCGAGACGCTGCACGCGCTGCCGCTGACAACCGTCGAGCGCGACCGTGTGCTCGTGCTGATGGGCCAACAGACCCAGCGCATGCAGTCATTGGTGGCCGACCTGCTGACGCTGGCCCAGCTGGAGGGCAGCCCGCGGCCAGCCCCGGATCGCTGGGTGAGCCTGGACGCCATGCTGTTGCGTGTGGCTGCCGACGCCGAGGCCTTGTCGGCCGGCCGACACCCGCTGCGCATCAAGCTGCAGACCGGTGTGGAGCTCGCCGGGGTCGAAAGTGAGCTGCACAGCGCGATCGCCAACCTCGTCACCAACGCCGTCCGTTACACGCCGACGGGTGGCGAAATCGAGGCCAGCTGGCGCTTGTTCGACGACGGCAGCGGTGAGATTTCGATCATTGACACCGGCCCCGGAATAGCACGCGAGCACCTCCCCCGGCTGACGGAGCGCTTCTACCGCGTTGACGGCAGCCGCGCTCGAGAGACTGGTGGTACCGGTCTGGGTCTGTCCATCGTCAAGCATGTGATGCAGCGACATGGGGGCGAACTGATGATCCAGAGCGAGGTTGGCAAGGGCTCGCGTTTTCGCCTCGTTTTCCCCGCGGCCCGGGTTCGGCACGCGAGCGATTCAGCGCTTGGTGATGAAGCGGCCTTCGGCGGTGCCGCGCTCAGCAATCACTGACGCCTGATCAGCACCAGGCTGCCGGCGCCGGAGCGGTCCGTCGGGCGCCGCACCTGAGCGACCACCGTCCATCCGGACGGAACGGCATGCGCGATGCCGATGATCGCGTGGCTGCAGCCGGTGTCGGCGAGTGTGCCGGTCGCCCGCATGCGCCAGCCACCGTGCCATTCCATCGCCGCCAGCAGCGGCAGGCTCTGTCCGGGGGCGGCCAGGCAGTTCACATCGGCCGGCACATGGGGTTTGAGTCTGGCGACCACGGGGCTGTCACTGAGCGCGTAGTCGAGCGGTGGCAGCAGCAGGCTCATCGTCAGCAGCCAGCCCAAGGCCACACCACCGCCAGGCAGAGCGAGGCTCTTCCAGAGCGCGTGGCGGTGCCGCGCGGTGCGCCAGCGCACCAAGGCCAGCCAGGCCAGCGTCGCGGTGATCGCCAAAGCTAGCGTACCGATGTTGAACTGGGGTACCAGGCCGTCCGCCAGCCGGCGCATGTTGGTCAACGGCTGGGCAGGCCAGCCCGTGTGCAGCGAAACGTAGTAGACCCAGAAGAACAGTGCTGCAGCGCTGAAGAAGAACACCGAGAACCAGTCCACCGCCGCTGAGAAGCCTCGGCTCAGCGTTGGCAGTGCGAACGCGGCAAGGATGGCGAGCGAGGGCAAGGCGAGCAGCAGCGCGCGGTCGGAGCTGTCCATCGTGATGCAGGCCAGAAGCGGCACGAGCAGTGCGATGAAAGGCACCGTGATGTGGCGCCGCATGCGGTGGCGCCGCCAGCTCCACAGGGTCCAGAGCGCCATCGGACCCGAGGGCCAGCAGAACCAGGCCAGCAGGCTGAGCAAGGGCTTGATGCGCAGCTCCGCCTGGACCCGCCAGGCCCAGGCATTGAAGGCCCAGGCGGCAAGCACCGCGAGCGTCAACGCACCCAGCAGCCAGACGCGCTGATCCTTGGCCTCGCGGTAGCTCGAACGGTGGTTGAGCAGGACGCCGAGCATGCCGAGCAGGCAGGCCACGGTCGGTGCGCCGCTGGCGGCCAGCGCGGGCAGCGCGATGAGCACCGCGACCCGCGATGCAATGCGCCGGAACGGTGCTGCCGCCAGGCCGTACAGGTAGCCTGAAACCGCCAGTAGTTGGACCAACTCCGGCGTCGTCTCGTGACCGAGCCGCAGCAGGCCCAGCGAGGCCATCAGCGCGAGCAGGGCGCCGTCAGCAAGCGCGCGCGCGTAATCGACCGCCTGCGCCTCGCCGCCGAACGCGAACGCAACAGGCTGCGCGGCCTCGGTCCGGGCGAGGTGGAAGCAGGCGTACCAGACGGCGATGAGAACGCCCACCAGTACCAAGGCATACGGCAATCGTGCCGCGAGCGGCGCGCTCAGGAAGGGCAGGGCCTTGATCGCCAAGGCGCCCAGCCAGTAGGGCAGGGGGCCGCCCTCGGCCGGGATGCCCGCGATCGCCGGTTGCCACCACGGGGCCCGGCCCTCGGCGATGCTGGCCATGAAGCCGAAGGCCGTCAGGTCGGCATTGCGCCAGGGGTCGCGGCCGAAGACTCCGGGGAGGACGTAGGCGGCGCACAGCAGGATCAAGGCCAGGCGCGGCAAGCGTTCAGCACTGCGTTCAGCAACGATGGCGGGGCTGGGGAGATTCACGCGCTCGGGATCTTGAAGTGGCGGGATCATGCCGCAGAAATGCCAAAGGGCAGCCTAAGCTGCCCCTCGTCCGGAAGCGGTACGGATACCGCGTCGGCGATTTACTTCTTGAGGTGCGCGAACTTGTTGCGGAACTTCTCGACGCGGCCACCCAGGTTGTCCACGCTCTTTTGCGTGCCCGTGTAAAAAGGATGCGACTCGCTGGTGGTTTCCAGCTTCACCAGCGGCAGGGTCTTGCCGTCGAGCTCGATGGTTTCCTTGGTCTGGACGGTGGAGCGCGTCACGAACTGGAAACCGTTGGACAGGTCGACGAAGACGACGTCGCGGTAGTTGGGGTGAATGCCTTCTTTCATGGGAACCTCTTGGCCTGAGCGGCGATTAAGTCGGGAGCCACGCCACGGGCTGTGACGCACTTTCCGGGTGTTCTGGGGCGGAAAACCGGCGATTGTAGCGGGCTTCCCTGCGGGTTGGCTAGTTCCGGGTGGGAAGGATCACCCGCCGCGCCGCATCATGTCGAAGAAGTCCAGGTTGTTCTTCGACGCCTTCATCTTGTCGAGGATGAACTCCATCGCCTCGATCTCGTCCATGTTGTAG
>RXJV01000073.1 GCA_003963075.1 Burkholderiales bacterium | reverse complement strand
GTCAGCCCCTTCGGCCTCAACAACTATGCGAACGTGGACGTCCGATGAACCCACCCCCCGCCTGCGAGCCCTGCTGACATGAAGATCGCCGACATGAACTGGATGCAGGTCGAGGCCTACCTGCAACGCGACGACCGCTGCCTGCTGCCCATTGGCTGCACCGAGCAGCACGCTTACCTCAGTTTGGCCGTCGACGCCATCCTGGCTGAACGCGTGGCCGTGGAGGCCGCCGAGCCGCTGGGCGTGCCGGTGTTCCCGGTGCTGCCCTTCGGCATCACGCCGACCTTCATGAGCTACCCCGGCACCGTCACGTTGAAGGTGGACACGATGCTGCGCGTGGTGGCCGACCTGCTCGACAGCCTGGACCACCAGGGCTTTCGCCGCATCCTCATCGTCAACGGCCACGGCGGCAACCAGCCCGTGGCCGCGCTGGCCGCCGAGTGGATGGCCGCCCACCCGCGCACCCGCGTGCGCCTGCACAACTGGTGGAGCGCGCCCAAGACCATGGGCTACGTGAAGGGCCTGGACCCGCACTCGGCCCACGCCTCGTGGATGGAAAACCTGCCCTGGACGCGGCTGGCCGGCGTCACCCCGCCCGAGGGCCGCAAGCCGCCGGTGGACTACGCGCGCTACGCCGTGCTGCCGCCCGACGCGGCACGCGCGCTGGCCGGCGACGGCAACTTCGGCGGCGCCTACCAGCGGCCGGACGAGGATGTGCTGGCAATGTGGCGGATTGCGGTGGAGGAGACGCGGGGGCTGATCGAGGGGCCGTGGGGGTAGGTGGTGTTGACCCCGGCTGGGGCTGCTGTTGAGGGTGCGGGTCGCTGTGAACCGGCCGGAAATTTCTCCGTTGCGGCACGCCAATCAGGCTGGCAGAGTGCTTTTCGAGCCTCGGGAGTTCAAATCGGCCAGCAGGCCTCTCAAGACCGCCCGTTACACGAGGATCGCATGCCGGCCGCGGACGGGTCATTCATCCGCGACTCGACACCTAACCATCCAAACAGCCTACAGATGATGCAAGTTCGGTTCGCCCTTCCAGTCTTAGCGGTTGCGCTTGGCGCATGCGTCTCTTCGCCTCCACAGACCAGCCAGGGGCTGAATCTGATCCATCCCGCGCCCGGCGCGGTTATCAAAGACCGTATTTCTGCCGTGGAAGCCAGCAAGGCCAATTTCTGCGTGCTCATTGCAGTTGATGGCAAGTCGGTGCCGAACTCGATTGGCGCCACGCTCGAGGCCAGCCGGGGAAAAGGCAACCAGCTCTTTGTCCGAGTCCTTGATCGCGCCATCGATGTAGGCGTTCATCAGCTCACACTTCGATGCCAAACGGTTCATGCCGCGCCAATCATGGCCTTGTTGAAGTCGACATATTTCGTTGAAGGCTCGGTCGAAGTCGACGTCAAGAACCAAGGGCTATACGTGGTCAACGGCGAATTGGGTCCGGGAGGATCGTCTGTCTGGCTGGAAGACGAAACCTCTGGCAATGTGCTGCCTGCAAAAATAACGTCAACGTCGAAGTGATTTTCGCTTGCCGACGAAACCTCATGCCGAGTCGTCGGGGTGAACTCGCTAATGCGTCGATCACCGCTGTTAGTCACCCTGCATGTCAAACGTAACCCGTCGTAAGCCCATGCTCGTCCTAAGCGTTCAGGTCAACGAAGAGCCCCCCGTGGTGGGTGGCGCCGACGATCTCGGCGTCCTGAATGTGATCGTGGCGGCGGCAGGAAAACTTGGCGAAGCCGCGCGTCCAGGACGACCCGATGAACCGCCCGACATTCATCTTTCGGTTGGTGGGCTGACGTCGCGTGCTGTTGGCGTTACCGACGAGCACTTGCGCTGGGTCGGGCATCGTGAACTTCGCATCGGCGACAGAATCGTCGTGCAGGTGCTCGAGGCGGCCACTGCAGACCCCGTTGAATCGGGGCATGCCGCCAAGGAGCGCGAGGACGACGAGCTTGAATACTTCAACCATTGCAAGCGCGCCTACCTGGAACTTCGAAGCAAATTTGAACCCGAGGGCTGAGCTGCTTTTTCAGCGGATGGCATCGCCGCCCTTCTGAGCGCCAGCGCCAGGCTGCGCACTTCTTCAATCCTCTGCGTTGTCACGATGAACACCCACCTGCTGCGCTCCCACTGGTTTTTCTGGGCGGCTCCCCTCGTCATCGCGGTCGATGCCGGGGTCAGCTTCTCTGCCCGGGGGCAGATGGACCGGCTGCTGGAAGCCGGGCTGTTGTTCGACCTGGCCGTGCTGGTGCCTGCGCTGTACTGGCTGGCCTACCGCCAGCGCCAGCAGCGCATCGGCGCACGGGTGCTGGCGCTGGCTTGCGTCGGGATCTGGCTGGCGCTTCAGCTTGTGCCGGAGGCCGAGCGCGATCTGCTGAACCATGTCGAGCCCTTGAGGTATGCCGGGATCGCCGTGCTCGTGGCCCTGGAGCTGGCGGTGATGGCGGCCATCTATCGCGCGATCTTCAAGGGCGGCAGCGTGGAGGATGCGGTGGCCCAGGCGGCGTCGGACCTGCCGGCGTGGGTGGCCCGGCTCATCGCCTGGGAGGTGCGCCTGTGGCAGCGCGCCTGGTCTGCCCTGCGTCGCTTCACCCGGCGGCGCTGAGTACGGCCCGATGAGCCCAGGCATTTCCGACCTCACGGCGCTGCTGCGCACGATGGAGCCCGAACTGCATGACGGGGCCTATGCCTACTGCGTCGTGCCACCAGGAACGGATCTCTCCGCGCTGTCGCCCGTCGCGACGGTGGCGGAGGCCGAGGGCCTGACCGTCATCCTGCCCGAGGCCCAGGCCATCGCGGCGGGCTTCTCGGTGCTGTTCCGGGCGGCCTGGATCACGTTGACGGTGCACTCCGACCTGCAGGCCGTGGGCCTGACGGCCGCCTTCGCCACGGCCCTGGGCCAGGCCGGCATCAGTTGCAATGTGATCGCCGGTGCCTTCCACGACCACATCTTTGTGCCGGTCGACCAGGGCCCGGCGGCGCTGGTGGCGTTGAAGGCCTTGCAGCAGGGGGCGCGGTGATCGCGGCGCCCGCACGCCAGGCGGCACGGCGCCCATTGAAAATAGGCGTTAGCGTCAGCCACCCGAGGATCTTCCAGCGTGACCACCCTCCAGCTCACCCCACTCCCGGCCGGCGCGCTGCTGAAGCGCTATGCCGCCACCGGCGCCTACACCGACTGCTACGGCGCGGAACTGCCGGGCGCGTTCACGCTGGCCGATTTCATGGCCGCCTTCTACACCTCGCCGGTGTTCAAGGTCGAACGCTGGCTGCTGTCGCGGCTGCCGCGCTTTCGCGCGACGGACCGCGAGGCCGTGCTGCTTGCCCGGGGGGAGCTGGCGGCGTTCTCGGCCTGGACCGTCGAGGCCCGCGAGCCCCAGCAGGCCCTGCTCGCGGCCGGCCGCACCCGGTCCTGGCTGATGGTGTCGCCAAGCCCGACCCACCGTGGCGTGACGGCGCTGTACTTCGGGTCGGCCGTGCTGCCGCGCAAACGCGGCGGGCTGGGCTGGCAGTTCACCGCGCTGCTGGGCTTTCACAAGCTGTATTCGCGCTGGCTGCTCGGGTCCGCGCTGAAGCGGATGATCCGGACGCACGCCAAGGGCTAGCGGCGCCGCGTTGGCGCCTTCCTGATGGCAACGCGCGGGGCGCGGCCCGGCTTGTCGGCCGGCGGCTCGGCGGCCTGCACCGGCGCCAGCGCGGCCAGCGTGTCGAGCTGGGTCAGCAGGCGCTGCAGATAGCCCGGTGACAGGCCCTGCAGCTGCTGCAGCGCGCGCGAGGCCAGCACCTGGTTGTTCAGCGGCCCGAGGTGCTCGGGCACCGGGGCGCTGACCTCGGCCATGCGGCGGGCCACGCGCAGCGCCTGCCACGTGCGGTCGTGGGCCTGCACCTGGCGCAGGCCCGGGCCGGCGGCGTGGGCGGCGACCAGGCGGGTGAGCAGCGCGGCCAGCGGGCTCGGCGCCGAGGCCGGCCGGGGCGCTGCCGGTGGGGGCGAGGCCTGCTGCGTGCCCTGGGCGCGCTGCACCAGGCGGGCCAGCAGCCGTTCGCGCAGCGAACCCGCGGGCTGGGCGGCGGCGCGGCGGGCCAGGCCCTCCAGCACGCGGTGCTGCACCGGGTCGGCCACCGGCAGGGCGGCCACCCAGGCGACGGGGTCGTCGCGCAGGTCCATCAGGGTGCGGAGGCCGCGGCGCGGCGGGGCCGCGGCGTGGGGGCGATCTCGACGCGCCGGTTCAGCGCGCGGCCGGCGGCGTCGCCGTTGGAGGCCACCGGCTGCTGCGGGCCGAAGGCAGCGGCGAACACCGCGTCGGGCGGCAGGCCCTCGGCCATCAGCGTGCGGGCCACGGTGAGCGAGCGCTGGGCGGACAGCTCCCAGTTGTCGGCAAACCGCGGGGCGCCCTTGCCGGTGATCAGGCCGCGGTCGTCGGTGAAGCCGCTGACCATCAGGATCTCGTCGCGCTGCGCGAGGTAGGTGCGCAGCGGCGTGGCCAGGCTCTTGAGCAGCGCGCGGCCGTCGGCATGCAGCTCGGCCGAGCCGACCGCGAACAGCACCGCGCCGCTGATGCCGATGCGGCCTTCCACCAGCGTGATGCGGCCATCGGCCAGCGGCCCGGCCAGCGCGCGCTCCAGCGCCTCGCGCCGGGCCTGCTCGGCCTGGCGCTGGGCGATCTCGGCCTGCAGCTGGTGGGCCAGGTCCAGCTGGCCCACCAGGGCCGCGGCCAGCACCAGCACGAAGGCCCCCAGCACGCCGGCCATCAGGTCGCCGAAGGCGGCCCAGGCGGGCGTGCCCACGCCTTCCTGCTCGATCTCCAGCGGCTCATCCATGGGCGACGGCCCCCTGCAACGCGTCCAGCACCTGCTTCTGCGCGCCCACGCAGAGGTCGATCACCTCGCGCGCCTGGGCCACGCAGTAGGCCAGCTGCTCGTCATGGCGGGTGGCGGTGGCGGCCAGGCGCTCGTCCAGCGCGCTGAGGTGCTGCACCAGCTGCGCATTGGCGCCCTGGTACTGGGCCACCGCGGCGGCAAAGCCTTCGCCCAGGCTGCCCATCTCGGCGGCGCTGGCGGCCAGCGTGGTGGCGGCATCGCTGAGTGCCTGGCCGGTGGCATCGGCCCGCGCGCTGAAGCGCTGGCCCAGCGTGTCGAGCTGCGTGGCGGCGCTGCCCACCAGTGCATCCACCTGCGCGGCGGCGCGGTCGATCAGCGTGTCCAGCGCGGCGCGCTGTTCGCCGGCGGCCTGCTGCAGCGAGGCCAGCAGGGTGGACACGGTCTGCATCAGCTCGGCGCGCTCGGCCAGCGCGGCGCGGTCCTGGGCCTGGCTCTGGGCGAGCTGTTCGCGCAGCGCGGCCACCACCTCGACGGCGGCGCGCGGGGCCTCGCCGGCGGCTTTCAGCAGCGCGCCGGCTTCGTCCAGCGTGGCGCGGGCGCTGGCTTCGTTCTGGGCGACGAGCTCGCGCGTGTGCTGCAGCAGCGCGTCGGCCAGCCGCTGCTGCTCGGTCGCCTGGGTCTGGCCGGCGGCCTGCAGCTCGGTGCGCCAGGCGGCCAGGCGCTCGGCATCGTGCGCCGCGTGGGCGGTCTGCAGCTGGCCGTGGGCGCTGGCCAGTGCCGCGATGGCGGCCTGCGTCTGCGCCGCGAAGCTGGCGGTCAGTTCGCCGAGCGCCTGCTGGGCGCGGGCGCCGCTGTCGGCCAGCAGCTGCTGCGCGGCCTCGCGCTGGGCGGCCAGCAGGCGTTCGTCGGCTTCGCGCTGCTGGGCCTGGGCGGCGGCCTCGGCGCGGGCTTGGGCCTGGCGCTCGCGGTCCTGCTCGGCCTGGGCGGCCTGCTGGCGGGCCTGGGCTTCGGCCAGGTGGTCCAGCAGGGCCTGGCTCTGGGCAGCGAACTGCTCGACGGCGTCGATGAGGGTCTGCTGGGCCGCGCGGCGCTGTTCGGCCAGTGCTTCGGCCTGGGCCTGGGCGGCGGCCCCGGCCTGCTCGGCGATCTGCGCGGCGCCGGCCTCGAAGCGCTGGCCCAGCGCGCCGAGCTGCTCGGCCACCTGCGTGCCCACGCGCTCGTGCAGCGCGGCGGCCTCGCGGGCGATGCCGGCCATGGCTGCCTCGGCCGCCGGCTGCAGCGCCGCGCCGGCCAGCCGGGCGCTTTCGGCGAGGCTGTCGCGCAGCGTGCGGTCGACGCTGGCGGCCAGGGCCTGGTAGGCCTCGCGGGTCTCGCCGTGGAAGCGCGCCTGCGCGGCGGCCTGGGCGTCGTGGTGGCGCGCGGCCTGGGCGGCGATCTGCTCGCTCATCTGCTGGGCAAACTGCTGCAGCTGGCCCACCAGGGCCGCCTGCTGCTCACGGGCGGCCGCCGCGGCAGCCGCCTGCGCGGCCTCGTCGGCCAGCGCGCGGCGGTGGGCGGCGGTGAGCGGGCGCAGCGGGCCGAGCAGGGCGGTGTCGAGCAACCCAGCCACGGCGGCGCGCTCGCGCCGCGCCAACGCCACCATCAGGCCCAGCATGGCCGAGCCGGTCACGCCGGCCACGCTGGCGCTGAAGGCCAGGCCCAGGCCCTGCAACGGCGCGCCGAGCGCAGTGCGCAGCGCCGCGAGGTCGGCCGTCTGGCCCAGTGCGCTGGCGGTGCTGCTCAGGGTGATGACCAGGCCGATGAAGGTGCCCAGCATGCCCAGCAGCACCAGCAGCCCGGCCAGCGCCGGCGCCAGGCTCAGGCCGGGCAGCGGCGTGCGCAGGCCGTCCAGCCGCTGCTGCACGCTGGCCTGCAGCGCCGCCGGCAGGCTGGCCAGCCAGCCTTCGCCCGGCGTGTCCGCGAGCGCGGCGGCCAGGCCCTGGCTGGCGCGGCGGAAGGCGCGCAGCTCCAGCGCCGCCAGCAGGAAGAAGGCGGCGATCAGCAGCGTCATCGCCAGCGCGACCGGGTGGTGGCGTGACGCGGCGAGGGCGGCGCCGCCGATGCCGGCGAAGCCGGCGGCCAGGGCGAGCGGGTAGAGGGCGGTCAGCAGACGGTTCATCGGGCGGGGGTCACACAGGATCGGCGTGCAGGGCCTCGATCAGGCCGAGCACGGGGTGGAGTCGGAGGTCCAGCTCGGCCCGCAGCGCGCGCTGCAGGTCGGCCCAGAACGGCTGGCGCCAGCCGCGCGGGCTGGCGGCGTGGTGGCGCTCGGCGCGCTGGGTGAGCAGCGGGGCCAGGCCGGCAAGGCGCTCGTGCTCGGCGGTGAGCGTGGCGCGCTCGATCAGCGCGTCCAGTTGGGCCAGGCGGGCGAGCGCACCGGAGGCCTCGGCCAGCCGCGGCCGCAGCCGCTCGCGCAGCGTGGCGACACGGGCCGCCATGGCGCGCTGCTGCTGGCTGTGGTGCAGCCGGAAGGGGGCGAGCTGGTCGGCCAGCGGCACGCCCTCGGGCGCGGGCTCGGCGACGTCGCGCGCCAGCAGGGCGTCGTCGAAGGCGTTGAGCAGGTCGGCCTGCACGCGGTCCAGCGCGGCGGCGGCCCAGTCCTGCGCCTCGCGGCGCGCGGCGTCGTTCGCCCCGACCGCGGGCGGGCTGGCCAGCACCTGCGACAGGCCGATGGCGTCGGCCCAGCCCAGGCCGGAAGCCAGCCGCTCGGCCACCGGCGCGGGCCGCAGCGGCGCCACGCCCCATTGCAGCAGCAGCCGGGCCAGGGGCTCGGGGGCGGGGTGCAGCGAGGGGAGGGCGGACATAGGCAGGCGCACGGCACCGCAGGGGCGGCCAGCAACAGGCAAAGGGGCGGGATTTTAGTGAGGCCGCCCGCCAGGCCCTGGGCCGCCCGCCGGACAATGCGGGCCACCCCGCCACCGCCGCCCGCCATGCACACCCATGACCTCGCCGAATGGCGCCACGACCATGTCTTCGACACCGGCAACGCCGCCGCCGAGCGCGGCACGCGCTGGGTGATGTGGATCACGCTGGTGATGATGGCGGTCGAGATCGTGGTGGGCTGGTTCTCCAACTCGATGGCGCTGCTGGCCGACGGCTTCCACATGAGCAGCCATGCCGTGGCCATCGGCCTGAGCGCCTGGGCCTACGGCGCGGCGCGCCGGCATGCGAGCGACCCGCGCTTCGCCTTCGGCGCCTGGAAGATTGAGGTGCTGGGCGGCTTTGCGAGCGCCGTCTTCCTGCTCGGCGTGGTGGCGCTGATGGTCTATGGCTCGGTCGAGCGCCTGTTCCGGCCCGAGCCCATCCACTACCCCGAGGCGATGGCCGTGGCGGTGCTGGGGCTGGTGGTGAACCTCGTCTGCGCCCTCATCCTCGGCCAGGCGCATGACCATGGCCACCATCACGGCCATGCGCACGGGCACGACCACCACGATCACCACCACGACCTGAATCTCAAGTCGGCCTATCTGCATGTCGTGGCCGATGCCGCCACCTCGGTGGCCGCCATCGCGGCGCTGGCCGGCGGCTGGTGGCTGGGCTGGGGCTGGCTGGACCCGATGATGGGCCTGGTGGGCGCGGTGCTGGTGGCGGTCTGGGCCAAGGGCCTGATCGCCGAGACCAGCCGCGTGCTGCTGGACCGCGAGATCGACCATCCGGTCGTCGACGAGATCCGCGAGGTGATCGCCAAGCGCGGTGCGGCGGGCGAGACGCTGATTGCCGACCTGCATGTGTGGCGCGTCGGGCGGGCCACCTATTCGTGTGCGCTGAGCGTCGTCACCCACGACGCCGCGCTGACGCCGCGCCAGGTGCGCGAGTGGCTGGCGGTGCACGAGGAGATCGTGCACGCCACCATCGAGATCCATCGCTGCGACCCGCACTGACCAGGCCCGCGACCCGCCCCGCTCACGCCGAGGGCGAGGGGCGCCAGCGCTGCACCCGCGGTCTGAAGGGCCACTGGCCGACGCAGATGGCCGGACGCCTTGTATCTTTAAACCTCGGACCGGCTCGGGTAGCCCGAGCGGCCTCTGGGTAGAAGTTTTAAGCCCGTGACTGAGCACTGGGCGCCTGAGCCGGAC
>RXJV01000134.1 GCA_003963075.1 Burkholderiales bacterium | reverse complement strand
CCTTCCTGCAGGATCTGGCCGGCCTTGTCCTCGCGGTAGTACATCACCTGGTCCTTGTCGACCGGGGTGTAGAGCTGGCCCTTGGGGTTGTAAATGCCGATCTGGCGGAACAGGCCTTCCATGCCGAAGGTGCGGGCCTCGTCGACCAGGATGGGCACGACGCGCGGGCCGATGTCCTTGTCACGCAGCAGCTGCGTCAGGAAGCGGACATAGGCCTGGGTCGTGGAGATCTCGCGGCCCTCGGCGGTCGGGTCCAGCACGGCCTGGAAGGTGGACAGCTCGGGCGTCTTGAACTGCTCGTCGGCCTTGACGCGGCGCTTGGGCAGGTAGCCGCCCAACGCACGGCGGCGCTCGTGCAGATAGCGCATCTCCGGCGTGTCCTCGGCCGGCTTGTAGTAGGGCAACTTGGGCAGTTCGCTGTCCGGCACCGGGATGTTGAAGCGGTCGCGGATGTACTTGATGTCCTCGTCGGTCAGCTTCTTGGTCTGGTGGACGGTGTTCTTGCCCTCACCGGCCTTGCCCATGCCATAGCCCTTGACGGTCTTGACCAGCAGCACGGTGGGCTGGCCCGTCGTGTTGTGGTGGGCCTGGTGGAAGGCCGCATAGACCTTCTCGGGCTCATGGCCGCCGCGGCGCAGCTCGAAGATCTCCTCATCGCTCATGTGAGCGACCAGCTTGGCGGTCTCGGGGTATTTGCCGAAGAAATGCTTGCGGACGTAGGCGCCGTCGTTGGCCTTCATGGCCTGGTAGTCGCCGTCCAGCGTCTCCATCATCAGTTGCTTGAGCTTGCCGCTCTTGTCGCGGGCCAGCAGCTCGTCCCAGCCCTTGCCCCAGATCAGCTTGATGACGTTCCAGCCGCTGCCGCGGAATTCGCCCTCGAGCTCCTGGATGATCTTGCCGTTGCCGCGCACCGGGCCGTCCAGGCGCTGCAGATTGCAGTTGACGACGAAGACGAGGTTGTCCAAGCCCTCGCGCGCGGCCAGGCTGATCGCGCCCAGGCTCTCGGGCTCGTCCATCTCGCCGTCGCCCATGAAGGCCCAGACCTTGCGGTTCTCGGTGTTGGCGATGCCGCGGGCATGCAGGTACTTCAGGAAGCGCGCCTGGTAGATCGCCATCAAGGGGCCCAGGCCCATCGAGACGGTCGGGAACTGCCAGAACTCCGGCATCAGCTTGGGATGCGGGTAGCTGGACAGGCCGTGGCCATCCACCTCCTGGCGGAAGCTGTCGAGCTGGGCCTCGGTCAGCCGGCCTTCCAGGAAGGCGCGGGCGTAGATGCCCGGCGCGCTGTGGCCCTGGATGTAGAGGCAGTCGCCACCGTGGTTCTCGCTCTCGGCGTGCCAGAAGTGGTTGAAGCCGGCGCCCAGCATGGACGCGAGCGACGCGAAGGAGCCGATGTGGCCGCCGAGGTCGCCGCCGTCGGCCGGGTTGAGCCGGTTGGCGCGCACCACCATGACCATGGCGTTCCAGCGCATATAGGCGCGCAGGCGCTTTTCGATCTGGATGTTGCCCGGGCAGCGGGCCTCCTGCTCGGGATCGATGGTGTTCACATAACCGGTCGTCGCGGAGAACGGCAGGTCGATGTTGTGGTGGCGCGCGTGCTCGAGCATCTCCTCGATCAGGAAGTGCGCGCGTTCGGCGCCCTCGCGGTCGATGACGGCCGAGAGGGCGTCCAGCCACTCCTGGGTTTCCTGCGGGTCAGGGTCGTTTGCGGCGGCACCGAGAAACGCTTGCGGCTGGGCTGACATGGCCGGTCTCCTGATGAAGTCCGCCTCTTTCGGGCAGACATGGCTGTTCTGACAAGGGCACGACGCGAGCCCCTGGCCCGCGTGCGGGCGCAGTGTCTCACAAGCTTTGCGGTTTCCCAAATTGCGCGAGTGCGTTTCACATATTGAAATTATCTCGATGGCGCCACCCGGATAATTTGCCGATGCCCCTCGAATCCTTTGCGCACGAGACCCGCTCCCGCAGCCAGCGCCTGCTGGCACCGATGCGGCGCCTGGTCATCGGTTGGTGGTTCCGCCAGTCGCCCTCGCGCCAGGACCGCCTGGCGACGCTGGGGCCGCTGATCTCGGTGCTGCTTTTCCTGGCCGCCATCATTTCGGCCTTCTGGTATCTGCGCAACGAGGAGATCGAGCGTGAGACCGAGAGCGTCAAGCGCGACACCGAGATCGCCCAGCAGCAGATCCGGCTGCGGCTGATCGAGAACCAGGAGCAGTTGGCGCGCATCGCCCGCGAGGTGGTCACACGCCAGATCGACGCCCACGAGTTCTCGGCCCAGGCCCAGGCCTTCGCGCGCGAGCGCCCGGAGCTGACCCATGTGACCTGGCTGAGCGCCAAGCGCGGGCGCCGCAGCAGCGTCGGCGCGGCCGGCTTCCAGGCCGACGGCCTGATGTCGGCGGATGGCGACGACCCGTCCATGCCCATGCCCAACCAGTCGAATGCGGCCGAGATCGCCTTCGAAGCCGCCAAGGAGCGCCGCCAGCCGGTCTACTCGCCGCCCTTCGCGGACGCCAACGGCACCACCGTCTTCCAGTTGCACATCCCGTTGATCGACCGCGGCGGCTTCGCCGGCGTGCTGATCGCGGAATACACCGTCGAGGCCCTGCTGCGCTACTACGTGCCCAGCGAAGTCGCCACGCGACACAGCATCGCGGTGCTCGATGCCCGCGAGCAGGTCGTCAGCAGCACCGTCACGCCGATGCCCGGCCAGGTGCTGCGCCGCGCCGCGCTGCTGCATGACGTGCCGCTGGCGCCGGCCCTCAACGGCCTGGTGCTGCGCGGCCAGGGCTGGCGCACCTCGATCGGCCTGATCAGCAACACGCTGTTCTGGATGGTGCTGGCCCTCGCCGGCCTGACCGTCTGGATGCTGCTCGGCACCTGGCGCCACATGCGCCGCCGCACCCAGATCCAGAGCGCGCTGACGCTGGAAACCAATTTCCGCCGCGCGATGGAGAACTCCATGCTGACCGGCATGCGCGCGATGGACATGGACACGCGCATCACCTACGTGAACCCGGCCTTCTGCGCTATGACCGGTTTTTCGGAGACCGACCTCGTCGGCCGCACGCCGCCCTACCCCTTCTGGCCGACCGACCGGCGCGAGGAAAACGCCCGCCTGCTGCAGCAGGAGCTGCAGGGCCGCAGCCCGTCGGGCGGCGTCGAGGTCAAGATCCAGCGCAAGGACGGCAGCCTCTTCGATGCCCGCGTCTATGTGTCGCCCCTGGTCGACACCAAGGGCAAGCAGACCGGCTGGATGACCTCGATGACCAACATCACCGAGGCCAAGCGGGTGCGCGACCAGCTCACCGCCTCGCACGAACGCTTCACCACGGTGCTGGAAGGCTTGGACGCCGCCGTGTCCGTGCTGTCGGTGCAGCCGCCGGAGCTGCTGTTCGCCAACCGCAGCTACCGGCTGTGGTTCGGCGCCGACCCGGCCGGCCACGCACTGCTGGCGGGCGGCCAGCTGGTCGGCACCACCAGCCGGCGCGGCCTGCCGGACAGCTCCGACGAGGTGGACGACTACTCGGGCCTGCCGGCCGAGGCACTGACCGACATCGGAGCCGACCCGCGCGAGGTGTACGTGGAGTCGCTGGCGATGTGGTTCGACGTGCGCGCCCGCTATCTGCAGTGGACCGACGGGCGGCTGGCCCAGATGCTGATCGCCACCGACATCACGATGCGCCGCCATGCCGAGGCCCAGGCCGCACTGCAGGCCGAGAAGGCCCAGGTGACCAGCCGGCTGATGACCATGGGCGAGATGGCCTCCAGCGTCGCCCACGAGCTGAACCAGCCGCTGACCGCGATCACCAACTACTGCAACGGCATGGTCAGCCGGGTCCGCAACGACAGCATCGACAAGGACGCGCTGATGGCGGCGCTGGAGAAGACCGCCAAGCAGGCCGAACGGGCCGGACAGATCATTCACCGCATCCGTGCCTTCGTGAAGCGCAGCGAGCCGCAGCGCCAGCCAGCCCATGCGGCGGACATCGTCGAGGATGCGGTCGAGCTGGCCGGCATCGAGCTGCGCCGCCGCAACGTCGCCATCCACACCTATGTGGCACAGCGCCTGCCGCAGATGATGGTCGACCCCATCCTGATCGAGCAGGTGCTGATGAACCTGCTGAAGAACGCGGCCGAGGCGATCGACAACGCCTCGCTGCCGACCTCGCGGCGCCACATCGAACTGCGCGTCGTGCCCAAGCACAGCGCCGAGCTGGGCGGGCAGATCGAGTTCTCCGTGACCGACATGGGCCCGGGCCTGCCGGACGAGGTGCTGGCCCGCATGTACGAGGCGTTTTTCTCGACCAAGGCCGATGGATTGGGCATCGGATTAGGGTTATGCCGGTCCATCGTCGAGTCCCACCAGGGCCGGATAAAAGCCGAGAACCTCTACAATGGTGGCCTCGTCGTCGGGTGCCGATTCGCCTTCACGATCCCGGTCACCATCACCTCAGAACACCTGCGTCAGGAAGCGTCGGCCGGCGTCGCCGGCAGCGCTCAGCGAACCGAACCCACCACACCATGAGCTTGATCCCGAAGAAGGGCAACGTCTACGTTGTCGACGACGACGAAGCAGTCCGTGACTCCCTGCAATGGCTGCTCGAAGGCAAGGATTACCGGGTCAAGTGCTTTGATTCGGCCGAGTCCTTCCTGGCCCGCTACGACCCGCGCGAGGTGGCCTGCCTGATCGCCGACATCCGCATGGACGGCATGACCGGCCTGGAACTGCAGGACCGCCTGATCGAGCGCAAGAGCCCGCTGCCTGTCGTCTTCATCACTGGCCACGGCGACGTGCCGATGGCCGTGCAGACGATGAAGAAGGGGGCGATGGACTTCATCGAGAAGCCCTTCAAGGAAGAGGAACTGCTGGCCCTGGTGGAGCGCATGCTCGACCAGGCCCGTGAAGCCTTCTCCAGCCACCAGGAAGCCGCCAGCCGCGAGGCCCTGCTGGCACGGCTGACGACGCGTGAAGCCCAGGTGCTGGAGCGCATCGTCGCCGGCCGCCTGAACAAGCAGATCGCTGACGACCTCGGCATCAGCATCAAGACCGTGGAGGCGCACCGCGCCAACATCATGGAAAAGCTCAACGCCAACACCGTGGCCGACCTGCTCAAGATTGCGCTCGGCGCCACGGCCAAGGCCTGACCGCCACCCACCACCGAAAGCCGCTGAACCCTCAGCGGCTTTTTTGCTTTGGCTTCGGCTGAACGTCGCTACGCGACATCAGCCTCATCCCAATGCGTCCCCTGGCGCATTGAACTGGAGTTCTCGCATGACCGCCCAACTGATCGACGGCCTCGCCCTTGCCAAGGCCACCCGCGCCGACGTCGCCGCCCGCGCCGCGGCCCTGACCGCCCAGGGCCGCCAGCCCGGCCTGGCCGTCATCCTGGTCGGCGACAACCCGGCCAGCCAGGTCTATGTGCGCAACAAGGTCAAGGCCTGCGAGGAGGCCGGCATCCGCTCGGTGCTCGAAACGTACGACGCCACGCTGACCGAAGCCGAGCTGCTGGCCCGTGTCGACGCACTCAACAACGACCCGACCATCCACGGCATCCTGGTGCAACTGCCCCTGCCCCCGCACATCGACGACCACAAGGTCATCGAGGCCATCTCGCCGGCCAAGGACGTCGACGGTTTTCACATCGCCAGCGCCGGCGCGCTGGTGGTGGGTGAGCC